>JAPLKB010000004.1 GCA_026388275.1 Pseudomonadota bacterium | reverse complement strand
GAAACCTCCTGTAACAGTCAAATCCGTGTTGACATTAAATGTACCTGCATTTGTAACGCTTCCGTTAATAGTAAGAGCATTAACTCCTGATATATTTGCTGTACCGCCTGTATTATTATAGATATTGGCATATACATCACCGCCTGAATAATTAAAAGTACCTGTGTTAATAACAGCAGCTGCGCTCAGAGACCCTGCCTGCTGGTTGAAGGTACCGCCCTGGATGTCAACTATTGCCTGGGTTATGCTGCCCGTATTGGCGGTGGTGCCTGCAGTCTGGGTGTAGGTGCCGGAACCGGTGATTGATCCCTGGTTCACTACCGTGCCGGAATTTGTGATTGTACCATAGTTGTCCAGCCAGCCGCCGGCATTATTGTTCAGTGTGCCGGAGTTATTTACTATTGTGGAGTTGCCCAGATAGCCGGAGTTGTTCAGAGTACCTGAGTTAGTTAGCACGGTCATGTCGTTGTAAAGGTAGCCGTAGTTATTAAGCATGGCTCCGCTGTTATTGTTCAGCGTGCTGTAATAATTTTCCAGAGTGGCACCAGCATAATTATTCAGCGTGCCGGAGTTTGTAATCGTGCCCCAGTAGTTGGCCAGATAGCCCGAGTTATTCAGAGTGCCGTAGTTTGTCAGTGTGCTGCCGGAGCTATCCAACCAGGAACCATTCTGCATATAACCAACATTGGACAGGACAGCATAGTTCTGAAGATTGCCGCCTGCGTTCAGGTTTATGGTCCCAGCCCTGGTTTCGCCGAAGGTGAAATCAGTCCGTAAAATCAATGTACCGTTGTTATTCAGTGTGCCGTCTGTGAAATCATAGGAACTTCCTGCTGCGAGTTCCAGAGTGCCGTAGTTGTTAATATTGCCGTGGTTGTTCAAAGTGCCGCGGCTTGTCAGCGTACCTGAATTGTTCAGTGTAGAGCATATCCACCCGTAATTCCAGTCATAGTAATAGCCATTGACCGTCAGCGCTGAATAACTCTGCAGCGTGCCGCCTGCATTAAGGTTTATGGTGCCTGTTCTTGCTTCGCCGAAGGTTAAGTCAGTCCGGAAAATCAATGTGCCGGAATTATTCAGTGTACCGCCGGTAAAATCATAGGAGCTTCCTGCGGCAAGTTCGATCGTGCCGTTATTATTCAGCGTACCGTAGTTTCTCAGCGTGCTCCCCGAGTTATTACTCAGCGTACCGGAGTTGTTCAGGGTATAGCCTACTGTATTGGTCAGCACGGCATAGTTCTGGAGTGTACTCCCTGTGCTCATGTTCATGGTGCCGGCATTGGATGCGCCGAAGGTGAAGTCAGTCCGGAATATGAGCGTACCGTTGTTATTCAGCGTACCGCCGGTAAAGTTGTAGAAGCTGCCTGCGGCAAGTTCCATTACATTGTTGTTGTTCAGAACACCGGCATTGTTCAGTGCAGCGTAGCTCGTCAGTGTACCTGAGTTATTCAGCGTGCTGCCGGAGTTGTTATTCAGAATACCGAAGTTGTTAAGCGAATTTTCTGCCAGATTAGTAAGCACTGCATAATTTGTCAGTGTGCCGCCATTCATGTTTATGGTACCCGCCCTGGTTTCGCCGAAGGCAAAGTCAGTTCTGAATTTCAGGATGCCGGAATTATTCAGTGTGCCGCCGGTAAAGTCGTATGAGCTTCCTGCGGCAAGTTCGATCGTGCCAGTGTTATTAAGAACAGCGCTGTCTTTATTATTCAGTGTGCCGTAGTTTACCACAGTGCCTGCGTTGTCCTGTGTATGTCCATCCCGATTAGTCAGTACCGCATAATTCTTGAGCGTGCTTCCTGCATTGAGGTTAACAGTGCCTGCTTTGGTCTCGCCGAAGGCGAAATCACGGTTGAATTCCAAAGTTCCTGAATTATTCAGTGTGCCGCCCGTAAAATCATAAGAGTTCCCTGGGGCAAGGATCAGCGTACCGCCGGACATATTGTTCAGTGTACCGGGGTTGCTGAGGGTATAGCCTGCAGCACCGGTCAGTATTGCATAGTTGTTCAATTTACCGCCTGCTGTGAGATTCACAATGCCTGCCTTTGTTGCGCCGAAAGTGAAGTCACGTCTGAATATAAGTGTTCCGGAATTGTTCAGCGTACCTCCGGTAAAGTCATAAAAGCTTCCTGCAGCAAGTTCCAGAGTGCCTGTATTATTAAACACAGAGCCGACGTTGTTGAGCGTGCCATAGTTTATCAGAGTCCCGGGATTGGCCTGCGTATGCCCTGCCGGATTGGTCAGCACTGCATAGTTCTTGAGCGTGCTTCCTGCCGTGAGATTCACAATGCCTGCCTTTGTTGCGCCGAAAGTGAAGTCACGTCTGAATATAAGTGTGCCGGAATTATTCAGCGTACCGCCGGTAAAGTCATAAAAGCTTCCTGCAGCAAGCTCCAGCGTACCGGTGTTATTCATCGTGGCGCTGTTTTTGTTATACAATGTATTGTAGTTTACCAGTGTGCCGGCATTGTCCTGGGTATACCCTGCTGTATTTGTCAGCACCGCATAATTTTTTAGCGTACCGCCTGCATTGAGGTTCACAATGCCTGACTTTGTTCCGCCGAAGGTAAAATCATTATGGAATAAAAGTGTTCCTGAATTGCTCAGCGTGCCGCCTGTAAAATCATAGGAACTGCTTGCGGTGAGATCGAATGTACCGGTATTGTTGAATGTGCTAAAGGTTAACGATCCTCCGGAATAGTTGAAGATGCCGCTGTTGGTTATTCCTGGCGCTGTGAGACTGCCTGCCTGCTGATTAAAGGTGCCGCTCTGGATGTTTATTGATGCCTGGCTCATGCTCCCTGTGTTGGTAGTTGTACCGGCTGTCTGTCTGTACGTGCCGGTACCGATGATATATCCGGAGTTTGTCAGTGTACCGGAGTTTGTCAGTGTACCGGAGTTGTTAAAGGTGCCGGTGGAATTATTGTTAAGTATACCGGAACTGGTCAGTGCAGCGCCGGATTTGTTTTCCAGTACCCAGGAGTTGTTCAGCGTACCTGAGTTGGTGAGAGTACCTGTGTTGGCAAGCCAGCCGGAGTTGCCGTAAATGTTCAGTGTGCCTGCATTCGTTAGAGTACCTGAGTTGTTCATCGTACCGTAATTGTTCAGCGTGGCTCCGGAGTAATTGGTCGTGGAGGGACTGTTTAAAGTATAGCCTGCTGAGTTCGTCAGTACTGCATAGTTATGGAGCGTACTTCCCGTATTGAGGTTAATGACACCTGCATTAGCTGCGCCGAAGGTAAAGTCGCGGCCGAATATCAGCGCGCCTGAGTTGTTCAGCGTACCGCCGGTAAAGTTGTAGAAACTGCCTGCGGCCAGATTCAATGTACCTGAGTTGTTTAGTATACCGTAGTTGTTCAGTATACCGCCGGAGTTATTGTTTAGTGTACCGGCGTTGCCCTGGGTATGTCCTGCAAGGTTAGTGAGCACTGCATAGTTCTGCAGGGTGCCCCCATTGAGATTAACAGCGCCTGCCTTTGTTTCGCCTAAAGTGAAGTCGCGTCTGAATATAAGTGTACCAGAATTATTCAGCGTACCGCCGGTAAAGTCATAGGAGCTTCCTGCGGCAAGGATCAGCGTACTTCTGCTGTCGCTGTTGTCGATTGTGCCGTAGTTGTTCAGCGTACCGGTGTTGTTGATGGTGCCGCCGCCGCCCCATGCATTGTCCAGTATACCATAGTTAGTCAGGGTGCCTGAGTTGTTGATGGTACCCAGTTGGTTAAGTATCTTGGCACCGGAGCTGTTTATCAGCGTACCGGAATTGTTAAAAGTACCGTAGCGGTTATATAGGTAAGTGCCGTTGTTGGTCATAGTACCGGCGTTATTCACCACGGCTTCGTTTTGAATCCCTCCTGTGCTTGTAAATGCCCAGACAGCGCCGGCGTAATTGTTTACTACGGACTGATTGTAGTTCTTTAAAATGCCCTCAAAGACCGTGTTATTGTAGTTGTTAAAAACACCCGAACTTACCGATGGTAACAAGTTGCCCTGGTAGAAGTAGTAATAACTGGTAACATTCCCGTAGTTGTTCACAGTGCCGTTGTTATAGAAAGTATTGCCGTTCCGGAGGAAGGCATTGCCGTCACCGATCGCCCAATCATAGTGGATGATGTTTACAGTGCCGTTGTTGGTATAGGTGGCGTTATTGTACAGCCCGGCAGGGCTACCCAAGATCCAGTTCAACCAGTCCGGTGAGAAGTTCATTGTGGCATAGTTTTCCAAATTCGCATAGTTGTACATAGATTCGCTCCAGGTCGAATCCGTAACATATGTGGGATATGTTCCCGCAGGCCATTCTCTCCACGCCCGTGCCTGATCCGGCACAGCCAGAGTTATGAAGCACACTGTACATGCCAGTAAGAATATGGATAAAATGGTCTTTTTTGTTTTCATACGATTGTCCTTTTTACGATGTATGATTTTGATGCCTCGGGGTTAACGGATGCATGGAAACTGCCTGGCATAATCTCTCCTGTTGTTCAATAACTCACGGCAGTCCAGCTTGCACTTGCAAGGCCCGTGACTTTCTGTCCCATCCTTGCGAATGGATTAGCCTTATCGTTATTGATTGTTACAAAATATTTATATTGTATGTAGGATAAGTACGTATCTTTGTGTAGGATATTCAGCAAAATCATTCGGCAGTACAATTTGGTAAAATCCCTGAAGGAAATCCCCGGAGTACAAATCCTTGTCATGCATGCCTTATTCAGGTATAATATCGGTTGTAAATAAAAAAAGCCAAGCAACAAATCTCACACCGGCATCAATGCCCGTTCCGGTTGGCAATGAGAGGAGAAGATGAATATTTCAGTCATAGGCAGTACAGGATGCGGTAAAACAACGCTCTTTCAGGCACTAAGCGGCATAGCCTCAGAAAGCAAGCCCAACTCGGATGCTGTCGCGGTGATCGACGTCCCTGACGAGCGCGTTGATAAATTGACGGAAATTTTTAAACCTAAAAAGACGATATACGCACGAATAGCATTATCCGATACTGTAGCAATTGAAGAAGGCAACGTAAGAAGTGAAACAATAAGTGCTAAAACCCTACGGGAAATGCGCAACAGCGACGCATTCATACTTGTTCTGCGCAACTTTGACAACGGGAATCCAGTAGATATCTCAGGTGAATTCTATACGATCTTTAATGAGTTCATCTTTGCAGACATTCTGCAGATTGAAACACGTCTGGAGAGGATGCGCAAGCAGCAGGGCAAAAAGGAAAGCAATGCTCTTGCCCAGGAAGAGGCCCTGCTTGTCGAATGTCTCGACCATTTGAACACCGACAAACCCCTTGCCACCCTCGAATCCCTTAAAGAACACGGAAAAGAACTAAGGGGTTTTCAGTTTCTCTCTCAAAAACCCATGATGGCTGTTTTAAACTGTGATGAAGAGAAGCTGGCTGCCTCCGAATCCGCGATTGACGACATCAGAAAAATTATTCCATCCCATATCCCGATAATAACTGCCTGCGCTAAACTCGAAGCCGAATTTGCGCTTATGGAGCCTGAGGAAAAAGCTGTTTTTATGGAAGAATACGGTATTAAAGAATCAGTGGCCGGACGCATTATACGGCTTGCCTTTGAAACGCTCGGCCTTATCTCATTCTTGACTGTTGGAGATGATGAATGCCGTGCCTGGCCGATTAAAAACGGGATGAATGCCCAGGAGGCTGCCGGGGCGATTCACACTGATCTTTCACAGAAATTTATACGTGCAGAGACGGTTTCCTATGACGACTTCATGCGCTACAACGGTTTTGCAGGATGCAAAAAAGCCGGTGTCTGGCGGCTTGAAGGCAAAACCTACATTGTGCAGGACGGGGATATACTCAATATCAGGGCAGGGAACTGATTCGCCATCGGCTAACGCCGGTGGCTTTCCATAAGAATATATTGGAATTATGTGCCCGTTACAGCCTTTATGCTCTCGTAGGTTACATTTACAAGTTCCTGAAGTGTACTTTCCTCTATGGCAAGAGGCGGCATAAGAACGATTACATCGCCGAGGGGGCGAATGATGACGCCTCTTTTTCTTGCTTCCATGATTACCTGTTGGCCAATTTTTTCTTTCGGCTGATAAGGATGTTTTGTCTTTTTGCTTTTTACAAGTTCTATGCCTACCATAAAACCTGCCTGACGTATCTCCCCGACGTGAGAGAGCCCGTTAAACTTCTGTAATTCCCTGGTTAGCAGAGCTATCTTTGTTTGCAGGTTTTCCAGTGTGCTCTCTTTTTTGTAAAGGTTAAGATTTTCTATTGCTACGCTGCATGCGACAGGATTCCCTGTGTATGTATGTCCATGGAAGAATGTTTTGAAATCCTCGAATTGACCGAGAAAGCCTTTGAAAATCTCATCAGTTGCCAGAGTTGCAGCAAGCGGGAGGTAACCGCCGGTAACGCCTTTAGCAAGACACAGAAAATCAGGTTCAACTCCTTCTTTTTCACAGGCAAACATTGTGCCGGTTCTACCAAAACCGGTAGCTACTTCATCAGCAATGAACAACAGCCCGTTGTCTTTGGCTATTTTATATATTGCAGAGAGAAAACCTTCGGGTTGGACGATAATACCGGCAGCTCCCTGGACAACAGGCTCGATGATTACAGCGCAAACTTCATCTCTGTGTTTTCTGACAACTTCTTCAAACTGTTGAATACAAGCCATGCCGCACGATTCTTTTTCAAGCTTTAAAGGACATCTGTAACAATAGGGTGCGGGAGACTTGTAAGTTTTGAAAAGCAACGGTCCGTAGACTTTGTGAAAAAGATCAATGCCGCCTACACTTACAGCGCCGATCGTATCGCCGTGATATCCGTTTGTAAAGGATATGAAACGTTTTCTCTTTTTTTCTCCCTTTTGCTGCCAGTACTGGTAAGCCATCTTAAGGGCAATCTCAACAGATGTTGAACCATTATCTGAGTAAAAAACTTTAGACAGGCTTTTTGGAGAAATATCAATAAGCATTTTAGCAAGAACAACGGATGGAACATTGGCAATACCGAGCAAGGTTGAATGGCATAGGGCCTCTGCCTGTTTTTTAATTGCTTCTACCAACTCCTTTTTCCCATGGCCATGGATAATTACCCATAGAGAGGATATTCCATCAATGTATCTTTTACCATCAATGTCAACAAGGTAGCACCCTTCACCCTTCTCTATTACCAGCGGATGCATATCCATATAGTCTTTCATCTGAGTAAAAGGATGCCAGATGTATGTTTTGTCCCACTCAGTCAGTTTTTCTTTGTCGTACACGATTCCTCCATTAAAAATTGCAGGGGTCAAGAGTAAAATCCTGGTTTAACTAAACGCATCGCTACTTTTATATAAGCCCCATCTTTTTCCCGGCATCAATAAGTGTCTCTATGGCATAATCCATATCTTCCTTCGTAAAGCCTCTCACAATAGTTAACCTGAGCCTGGATGCCCCCTCCGGTATGGTAGGCGGACGTATGGCCTGCAGAAAGAGCCCCTTTTTCAAAAGAATGTCCTGCATTTTCACTGTTTTTTTATCCTCTCCGACAACTATTGGTACAATAGGGCCTGTACTGTTTTTTAAATCAAAACCGGCCTTGAGGAGATTTGTTCTTACATATTCGATGTTTTGCCATAATTCATCCTTAAAAGATGTGTTATTTTCAATAAGCCTTAAAGCTGCAAGTGATGCAGCCAGGGATGACATAGGCAATGCCGTCGTATACATAAATGTCCGGGCTCTATTTATAAGAAATTCTATTACTATTGGATCTGCTAATGCAAAAGCACCGAATGAACCAAGCGCTTTGCCGAAGGTTGCCATATGTGTATCCATTTTTCCGGATAAACCGAATGATTCTTCGACGCCGGTACCCTTTTCGCCAAAAATACCTGTTCCATGTGCATCGTCCAGCATCATGTGTGCCCCATACTTTTCCTTAAGCTGATACAAATCCTTCAGGGGGGCAATATCGCCGTCCATGCTGAAAACAGATTCTGTAAGAATAAATTTTTTACCACGGGCCCTGTCCTTTTTTAGTTTTTTTTCAAGATCATTTGCATCGCTATGCTTGTATATTACTTTTTTTGCACGGGAGAGCCGGGTACTGTCTATAAGGCTTGAATGGTTCAGTTCATCTGTGAAGATTACATCCCCCTCCTGTGTGATTGTAGAGACTATCCCGATGTTAGCCATATACCCGTTTGAAAAAATAAGTCCGCTTTCATAACCTTTATATTCCGCAATTTCATGTTCAAGCGTCTTACACAGATCGATACTGCCTGATACACTCCGGGAGGAACATATACCGGCGCCGTATTTATCAATAGCATCTCTGGCAGCATCAACGACATCAGGGTGAACATGTAAAGAAAGATAACTATTTGAGCATAAGTTGAGATACTCCTTTGAATTGTAAAGTATCTTTACGGCAGAGATGGGCTTTACATATTTTAATGACCTGTAATTGCCTGTTTCTTTAAAATATTCCAGTATTTCATAGATTCTTTTACGCATTGTATAGTACCTGCATTTCGAGCTTCCTGCAAAATTTTGTATTTATTGTCCTTTTATATTATTCCGGCAGAAGAAGAAATCTCCACTCGCAAAGCAACACCTTGTGATTTTAAACACGTCCCGGATTCTTGCCTGCACAGAAAAACGACTTTAAATACATTTGCAAAAGGCTCATTTAATAGTTTTATAACCTGATTCAAATGCGGCAATGTCTGTTTCCGCCAAAAAAATAATATATAATCGAAAAAGTTTATAGCACTAACAGCCTGCGCCTGTCAACATGTATGACAACAATGGTTGACTGGCTCATAAAAAAACAGGGTGGATAAAAAATCCACCCTGTTTTTTATTTAAATTGTTAAGATTTAACCTTTGATAATTCTTGGTAAAATCATCTGGTGCTGTGGTGTAATAGATTCCGGATTCTGATAGCAGCAATTTGCAAATGCAACAAGATAGGTTCTCAATGCAGGCAGTGCTACTACTTCGTCAACCATACCTGTTTTTGCACAGTAGGACGGCCTTGACTTATCAACATACTCCTGTACGGTTTTATTCATTGATTCAATTACCGGTGCAAGAGGTTTGCCTGCATCTTTTTCTTTCACAAGCCTTCTTGCAAAGCTTGCAGCCGCTGCAGTTTCACCGTGCATAACATAGATCTCTGTTGTTGCAACGCCGAGCGTAAAAGCGTTGTTATTGTTGGCCTGAGGACCTGCCATGATATAGTGAGCTGCTGCTGTGCCTTTTCTTAATATAACTGTCATCATAGGAAGACCGCTCTGTTCGATAGAATAAATAAGAGCCTGACCAAGACCGAGGAGCTCTGCTTTTTCAGCGATATCTCCAACGTCAATTCCCGATGTATCCTGGAGCCATACCATGGGGATTCTGTCTCTGCCACAGAGAGTAACAAACTCATTAATTTTGATAAGTCCTTCGCGGTAAAACTTGCCGCCTATGCCGGGATATGGTGCATACTTAGGATAGCCCTTCGGCAACATACCCTGTCTGTTTGCTACAATACCGATAAGGAATCCATCTATTTTCACAAGGCCTGTGTAAAGCTCAAAACCAAAATCAGGTCTAAATTCCATATGTTCGCTTCCATCAACCAGCCTTGCCATGAACTGTTCTGCGTCATAGACCATCTTCTGATTAAACGCTAATATGCTATATAAATCTTCTGCCGGGAATTTTGGTTCTGCCGGTGCTGCTACCCTGAAGAAACTTGCGTCGTAGGCGGGAAGTTTCACTACCCATGATTTGAGAGAGTCAAGAAGACTTTCTTCGGTTGGATGTACTTCTCTGAAAAATCCTGTATGATCATAGTGAATCTCAACCCTACCGGGCGGTATTGATTTAAATTTTCTTGTTGCTTCAATTAACTGCTCGGCCATTGCCTCATCAAAATATCCTTTAGGGGCCATACCGCTGACGATGCCTGCACCGCCTACTGCGATGTTGCAGTCTTTATGGGCAAGAAGCAAAGTAGGAGAAATACCCTGATAACCGCCGCCTGCCGGGTTGGTTCCATAAATGACAGCAAGGACAGGGATACCGAGTTTATTGAGTTCTGCATGTCTGAAAAATGTTGTACCGTTACCGCGCCTGTTGGCATAGACTTTTTCCTGCTCAGTGAGTTTAACGCCGCTGCAGTTGACAAGCCATACGAGAGGGCAATGAAGCCTTTTTGCAATATCCGTTACTCTGAGTATGTTGTCAGCCTGACCGGCAATCCATGCACCAGCCATGACTTTGTTGTCAAAACCTATAATGACACACCATCTTCCGTTAATTCTTCCAAGACCATCAACTACGCCTGTTGTTCCGGATTCTTCATCCATGGGATCATACAACATATGGAGAGGTGCCCATGTACCGGGATCAAGAATATACTCAAGTCTCTGATGAACTGTCCATTCACCTCTTTTATTCAATGTTTCCTTTGGAAGACCAGCTTTCATCTTCTCTTCAACAAGTGCCGCTATTTCCTGTTCTACTTTTTTGATCTGTTCCGCATTTGCTGCATTGACCTTAACTGGCTTGCCCCAGTCCTGCATTTTTTCAAAATATGGTCTCATGTATTGCCTCCAGTGGGTTTTTGAATATTTGTAATTATTTTCACAATTATATTTTTAATACCATGTATTTGTCAAGATAAAATACAAAAAACACGGAAATTATAATAACAATAATCAATTGATACGTATAATGAGTTTGCCATGTGATATTTTTCATTTCCTTATGATTGATAGAAGATTTTGATTGCCCCGCAGTTTTTTGCGGGGCAATCAAAATCATATATGATTTTACTAATCTGTTGCAGGCGTTATAAATTTCAGGATGTATATAAACTTCAGGATTATGCTTGCGTTTTTAGCAATGGCATTGTTGTCGCCTGCCAGAACTCTCAACTTTTCAGCGCTCTCTTCAATCTTCTTTATTTCGTTTCTGATCTCGTCCATTAGTGTCCTCCTCTCATATCTTTGTATCGTTTTGCCTTGAGGTCATACCGTGGCAAAGCTCCTGGAGGCTCAACTTTCACTTTGCATGATAGATTTGTTTTGATTTTATGTGCTTCACCTGCTCTCTTGGCCACATCTTCGGCTGCTTCCTTGCTGAGGGATTGATCAACTTCAATCCTCAGAAGAATATTGTCCATGATGTCTTCACGAGTAACAACAAGTTCGTATTCAATAATTTCCGGAAAATCCGCTCTGATAAACTGTTCAACTGTTTTCGGTGAGAAAAGTACACCACGAATCTTGCTGATATCATCTACCCTGCCGACAATCTCCATCAGCTTTTTAGATGTTCTCCCGCATCCACAGGAGTCGGGACCTTTGATTGCCACATCATTTGTATTAAAACGAATTACAGGGAAAGACCTTCTGCCAAGAGGGGTAATAACTATTACGCCCTGCTCACCCACTTCCACCTCTTTTGAGAGGGTTTCGCGATCAAGCATTTCAAGAAGGAAAAAAGGTTCTATTATATGAAGCCCTTTCTGTTCTTTACACATACTTGCAAAACCGCATGTTTCAGTGCTGCCGATATGATCAAACATCTTGCAGCCATATGTTGCCTCAATCCGTAAGCGTGTTGCTTCAGGAAGAGGTTCGCCTGCGCCTATAGCCCTCTCAATCCCGAGCGACTTCGGGTCAATGCCCATTGATATGGCTTCCTGGGCAATATTGAGAAGATATGTTGGAGTACCTGCCAGTGCATTTGCTTTGAGCTCTACGATTTTGTTAACCCTTCCTTTTGTATCAAGGGCTCCACCAGGCACAACTTCACATCCTATCTTTTCTGCAGCGTAATGTGCTTCCCAGAATGCTACATATACGTTGTATCCGAAGGGTAGAAAAACCCTGTGCCAGGGTCTGAATCCTGCCATCCAGAGTATATGGCACCATGACTCAATCCTCCACTGCCAACTTTCGTAGCTCTCAGGAACATAGACAGGCCTTCCGGTTGTTCCGCTTGTCTGCCTGAAGCTGGAAACTTCTTCGATATTAATACCAAGAAGTCCTCCATACGGAAAGGGTTCGACATCTTCCTGCCATTTTCTCAGTTCTTCTTTGTAAGTGAAGGGTACCTTTTTGATATCTTCAAATGTTTTGATATCTTCGACATCTATTCCCTTCAATTTTTCTTTGTAGAGATTTGAGTTGGCTTTGCCATAGGAAAACAAGGTTTTGAAATATGAGAATTCAACAGCATCCAACTTTTCTCTGGGTAACGTTTCGGTATACTTGTTCCAGAATTCATTCATAATTACCACCCCTTTAGTTTCATATTGTGAAACAGTGTTTCTATTATATTAAAATAATTTAAAAATAAACAAAGTTATTGTCAAGTAAATTTTACCTTTATTTTCCATGCTTTCTCAATATAATAACGATATATTTATAAATATTAATATAGTTAAAAACATCGATATCTTTATAGACCGTGCCGTAAGTAAACTGTTGAAATTGTTTTGCAAATAAATTTATAAATTATGTAATCTCAAATTTTATACTTGCTTTGTAAATTTATTAAGCGTAAATAAAATTAACCATTTTTTGGAGAAATGATAATGACAAACAAACAACAAATAGCAATATTGCTTCAGGGTGCTGAAGCATGGAATAAATGGAGAGAACAGAACCATGACAAACAGATTGATCTTAGGGGTATAGATTTAGAGAAAGCGAGCTTAAAAGATATAAACTTTTCCCATGCCAGACTTGAGGGTGCCAACCTCTCCTTTGCACAACTTGAAAATGCAGATTTTACGCATGCAAATCTGAAAGGTGCCAACCTTTCCCATGCACAGCTTAAAAAGGCACATTTTGCCTTTGCACATCTGGAACAGACAGTACTTCTCTTTGCCAATATGAAGGGAGCGGACCTCCGCGGCGCAAACCTGCATAATGCATCATTAGAGGATGCATACCTGCAGAATGCTGATTTGTCTCACACACACCTCGAAAATGCCATGCTTGCCTATGCAAACTTTAAAAATGCATATTTGGTGGACGCCAACTTGAAGGGTGCCAACTTGAAGGCTGCAAATCTGGAAGGAGCAAATGTCACCTCTGCTGCATATGATAAAAAAATCCTATTAAGGCTGTTAAAGGAAACGAGATTAAATCCAACAGCCCTTTGGAAAAGAAGATTCGATATAATGCTGGATACTACCATGCGGTGCAGAGGTGCCTATGTTGCCTGTTATGGAAGCCAGAGATTCAGAGCTTTTATTCAGGATCAGGATTATTTAGAGGAACTCACGGAAACCGGTTTTGGAAGTTTCTTATGTTTTGTCTGGTGGATACTCTCAAATTGCGGAAGATCTATTACCAGATGGGCCGTCTGGTCATCCCTATTGATAATGTTATTTGCCTTCATATTCTTTTTTATGGGCTCTAACCACTTTTATAATCCAAAACTCGAGTTTAATTTTATAACCATGATTTATTACAGCGTAGTAACCTTTACTACGCTCGGGGGTGATATCTTTCCGAATACATCGACTGCGGCAATTGTAACAATCGCAGAAGTTTTGATAGGATATATTATGCTTGGCGGACTCATAAGTATCTTTGCAAGTAAACTTGCAAGGAGAGGGAGTTGAATCAGAGTATTATCTGAGAATCTCCTAAAACTTCCTGAACTTTCATTACAAGCACAAAAGGGGTAAAGGGCTTAGAGATAAAATGCACCTTACCTTTGAGTATTTCTTCATGCGGTATACGCTCATCTGTATATCCGGACATGAGTATGGCCTTCATTTGTGGATATCTTGCTTTGAGCATATCCACCAGTACCGTACCCTTCTTTCCCGGCAGAACCACATCTGTTATAAGTAGGTCTATCGGGCCTTCATTTGCTTCAACTTTTGAAATTGCATCATCGACGCTGATACCGGCAATAACGTTATAGTCCAAACCTTCCAGTACATCTGTTACCATATTTAATATACCCGATTCATCTTCTACCACCAGTATTGTTGCTTTTCCGGATAAAATTAAAGAGTTCGCAGGAGGCAAAGAGGCATCCGCAGTTTCTTTATCTGGCACCAGTGCAGGAAAACAGATTGTAAAAATACTCCCCTTGTCTTCCTCGCTGTCCACCGATATATTGCCGCCAAATTGCTTAACAATACTATAAACAACGGAAAGTCCCAACCCTATCCCATCCGGCCTGATAGTATAAAAGGGTTCAAAGATATGTGCCAATATTGATGGGAGTATTCCTGTGCCAGTGTCGGCAATTGTCAGGAGAACATATTCTCCAGGGAGCATGTCCTTGTTTGTACGGCAATAATCGGCATCAAAATGTCTATTAATGGTTGTAATGCTTAAAGTTCCGCCTGTAGGCATTGCATCCCTTGCATTTACTGAGAGGTTTAAAACAAGTTGTTCTATCAGTGATGGATCTGCTTTTATCAAGCTAATGTCAGGATCAAGAAAAAGATCGTATTGAATGTCTTCACCCAGGAGTCGTTTCAACATCTTTTCCATTTTCAGGACAATATCGTTTAAATTGATGTCGCTTAGTTTTAGAAGCTGACTACGGCTTAATGAGAGAAGCTGTTGGCATAGCTTAAGGGCACGCCCGGATGTTTCCTGTATGCTTACAATTTCTTTATAGCCTGAATCGTCCGGCTTAATTTTATAAATAAGAAGTGCTAAATTTCCCATGATTGTAGTGAGGAGGTTGCTGAAATCGTGCGCCATTCCGCCAGCCAGCCTTCCAACTGCTTCAATTTTTTGTGATTGGATGAGTTGAACTTCAAGCCTCTTTCTTTTTGTTATATCTTCAACAGTACCTTCATAATAAAGAATATTTCCTTTTTTATCACGAATTGCCCGGGCGTTTATAGACACCCAGTTCATACTTCTGTCTTTTTTATGCATCTGGGCTTCAAAATTGTAAATCAGACTACGCTCTCGCAACAATCGTAGAAATTCACTGCGGCGGTTTGGATCTGCAAAAAACTCCGAGGCTATTTCAACAACAGTATCAATTAAATCCTCTGGCGAGTTATAGCCCAATATGCGGGCAAGGGCATTATTTACATTAAGGAACCGACCTTCAGGCGTTGTTTGAAAAACTCCCTCTATGACATTTTCATATGTTATACGATATTTTTTCTCAAGCTGTTTTAATGCCTTTTCTGCATTTTTTCTTTCGGTGGTATCCATGGAAAACATTGCAACTTTTGATACCTGTCCTTCAGGATTAAAAACCGGGTAAAGATAGTTATCGTAATATTTGCTATTATAGGCATCTTCAAAATGGACTATTTTACCTGTAAAAAATGCTTCATCAATGTGTTTTTTTATTTTTTTAGCAGCCTCCGGTGTAAAAAAGCTGAGAAGCTCCATGCCAATAAGTTCGTCTCTGCCCATGTTTAGTCTATTGCCGGCAGCTTCATTTCCAAGGGTTATTTTCCCTTGATTATTTATTAAAAAAACAGCCTCAGGGTTTGAATTGAGTAAAATATGCACAAGCTCTTCATATTTTGTTCGTTCATCCTCTAATTTGTTATACTCTTCCTCTTTTGCTTTTATGGTGTTAAGAGAGTAGCGCAGCCATTGCAACTCCTTTAAAAGCTCTTCTCTGGTTTTTTCTTCATCATTCATGCCAATTTACCTGAATCTTTCAAAAAATATATTTAATTATAGCACACAAGATAATAATTATGTAATCCATCAGTATTAGAGGGCACAGGATATGTCCTCTGGCATGGAGGCTGTTTCAATAGTGAACCTGATGGAGTTGTTTGGAACTTTTGCTTATGCAAGGGTTTAATCGCGAGGGAAGTGCTGAGCGACAAAGACCGGGCTTACTCACCTCACGATGGTTTGCTTAGGACAACCCAACACTGTTGACAGTGACATATTCGGGTTAATAACAAAAAAACAAAATATTGCGAATAAATTAGTGTATAAAAAAAGAGGGATGCTGGGCATCCCTCTTTAATTTAATTACAGGGTTAATCAGTTCTTCTTCAGGAAGTCAAGACAGAACTTCAATGCCTCGTCGCCGGGAAGACCTTTTGCCTTGATATCGTTTGCATACTGATCGAGCAATGGTCTTACGGCTGCTGCCCATCTCGCATCCTCTTCTTTTGATAATGGTATGACCTTATTTCCTTTTTTCAAAGTAAATTCTCTGCCTGATTTGTCGATTTCATCCCAGACTTTTCCCTGCTTTTCTAACCACTCAGCGCTAACTTCGTTAAATATTTTTTGTATGTCAGGAGGTAGAGCATCCCATTTAGCTTTATTCATTACAACAAACATGCCTGCTGTGTAGGCTGAGCCGTAACACTCGGTCGTGGATTTAATGATTTCACCCCATTTCCAGCCTTCAAGGGCTTCAAATGGAGCCATAGATCCTTCAACAACGCCTGTGCGTAATGCGTCGTATGTCTCAGGCATCGGTGCGCCAACCGGAGCGCCGCCTAATTTCTGTACGATAGGCACTACGCTTCCCTGAGCCCTTATTTTCATACCTTTAAGGTCTTCGAGCTTATATACCGGCTTTTTGGTATGCACTATGCCGGGGCCATGGGCATGTAAGTATAAAACATGGACCTCGTCGAGTTCTTTCGGTTTAAATTTCTTATAGAACTCATTTATAAGCTTAGTTGCAACTGTCCCGCTCTTATAGCCAAGAGGCAGATCAATCATTGCCATCATAGGGAATTTTCCCCTTGAGTAACCGAGAACACTAAAACCGATATCGGCAATGCCTTTTACTACGCTATCGTAAGTTTGAGGTGCCGGTGTCAGTGTGCCGCCAGGAAAATATGTTATTTTAACTCTGCCGTTTGTCCTTTTTTCGATCTCTTTGCACCATTGTTCTGAAACAATGCTGTTTTTATGACCTGCCTGAAAAAAGTTGGAATAGTTAAGTGAAATTACCTTTTGTGCTGCTGCGCCATCAGGGAATGAGACAAGACAGAAAGATACAAATAATACTAAAAGAAAAAAACGATAAAATAAGTTGCCTTTCATGGTTAACTCCTCCTCTTAAATTACTTACTTACCCTAAATTAATAGCAATTATAACTTGTTTGTCAACATAATATTTGTATACAATAATTATTTATTTTTTGCAATAAAGAATTATTTAGGGTCATCATTATTGTGTTCACTATAGTAAACAAATAAAGTATTAAATAACTGTTAAAATTACAGTGTGTTGTAAATGATTAGTTTATTATGGTAAAAATATAATATTAAAATATCTTGACATTTTAATAAATATTGTAAATAATTTCACTTATAGTTGATCTTTTCGAAAATAGAGTTTTCATGGAGTTTTCATGGCAAAAATAAAGATGACATGTCCGATTTCAAAAGGGGTTTGCACTGAATGTGCCATATACAGGGGAAGACATTTTTATCTGTGTTTTTCCAAGGAGTATCGTGGTGTGTCCCTTGGACCAAGCCAGATTGATGATTTAAAGGCTCAATACAAAAAGGAGCATGAGGTCCAGGACAATAAATTCGGGATGCCGGATGATATCCACATGAGTCCGAAGTGGATACAAAATGTTGAAGATATAACGGGGGAGATAGCGGAAGTGGGAAAAAAGCTGAAAACGAGGGAAGGGCAAAGAAAAGAAAAAAAAGAGAAGCAATAAGAGAGCAGAAGAGGACAATAATGAAAGAAAGGAGAGGACTATGATTAACGATTTTAATTACCTAAAGCCTGGTACGCTTAAGGAAATGCTTGCCATGTATGCTGAGCATGAAGATTGCAAGGTGATATGCGGCGGCCAGTCATTACTTATTGTAATGAGGCAGGGAATGATTTCCCCGGAATACATGCTTGATATCAAGCATGTCAAGGAACTCGATTATATCAAGTTCAATGCTAAAGATGGGCTGAGAATCGGCGCTACAACAACTCACCGTACCATTGAAAAATCCGATGTGGTTAAGAAACACTATCCTGTATTGGTTTCAATGGAGAACAAGCTTGCCTCAATCCAGGTTAGAAACTGGGGTACCATCGGCGGCAATCTTGCACATGCAGATTCTGCAGGAGACCCCGGAGCTGTCCTGATCGCATTAAAGGCAAATATAAAGATAGGAAACGCAAAAGGCGAAAGAACAGTACCGCTTGATGAGTTCTTTGTCGACTATTTTGAAACAGTCATGGATCATGAACTGGTATTGGAAGTACATGTACCTGCTCCTGAGCCGAAATCCGGTGCAGCCTATCAGAAATTCAACCTCCTTGACAGCGATATGGGCATTGTTGGAACTGCTGCGGCTGTTACACTTGACGGCAAAGGTAAATGTAAAGATGTACGTGTTGTTCTCGGCAATGCCGGCCCGACACCGAAAAGGGTGAAGAGAATTGAAGATTTGTTAATTGGAAAGGCATATGATGAAAAACTGTTTGCTGAAGCAGGCGCAATAGCATCCGAAGACAGTGAGCCTGTTGCTGATATCCATGGTTCAGAGGAGCATAGAAGGCATATACTGGGTGTACTGACAAAGAGGATGCTGAAACAGGCCTGGGAACAAGCAAAAGGCTAACCGAGAAAGGAGGATAGAATATGGAAAAGAAATTACTAACGCTCAATGTAAACGGGCAGGATTATGAGCTATATATAAACCCGAAAACACTTTTAGTGGAAGCGATAAGAGATCATATAGGCTTAACAGGAACAAAAAGGGGATGTGATACGGTATCCTGCGGTGCATGTACATTAATGATCGATGGTATGGCCATAAAGTCATGTTCGGTACTTGCAGTACAGGCAGAGGGTCACCAGATAACCACTGTTGAAGGGCTGGAAGTAAACGGAGAACTGGCGCCTATCCAGAAGGCATTTATTGATAACGGTTCCTACCAGTGCGGTTTTTGTGCTCCTGGTATGATTATGTCTGCACAGGCATTGCTCAATGAGAGCAAGAGTCTTACCGAACGGGAGATTAAAGAAGGCATTGAAGGAAATATATGCCGTTGCACCGGCTATAATAGCATTGTCCGGGCAATAGATGGAGCGGCAAAAGGTAAATATACGGAGGCAAAATCATGAACAAATACACCGTAATCAACCCACACTCAAAATTCACGGTACTAAATACCCATGTCCATAATATAGACGGCGTAGCAAAAGTGACCGGCAGGGCAGAATATACCTTCGACATTAAGCTGCCGGGTATGCTCTATGGTAAAATTCTACGCAGCCCGCACCCTCATGCAAAAATTCTGAATATTGATTACAGCAGGGCGATGGAGATTCCAGGTGTTTATGGTGTTGTGACAGGCAAGGATACCTTGGGAATTAAACAGGGTATATGGCGGCGTTACAAAGACCTTTGCGATGAGCAGATACTGCCCGTCGATAAAGTCCGTTATATTGGTGAGCCTGTTGCAGCAGTAGCTGCCATAACCGAAGAAATTGCAGAAAAAGCTCTTGACTATATTGATGTCGAATATGAAGTACTCCAGGGAGTTTATGAACCGCTTGACGCTATAAAGAAAGATGCACCTGAAATACATGAAGGATTCGAGCGTAATATCAATGTTACCCGCCATATCGAGTGGGGCGAAGTGGAAGAAGCATTTGATGAAGCAGAGTATGTCAGAGAAGACTGGTTCAAGTGCGGCGGCCAGGCACATATGTGTATGGAAACCCGCGCAGCCGTATCAAGTTATACTCCTGAGAAAAAAATGACCATTTATTCATCCAACCAGTCTGCTTACTATATGCAGGCACTTATGGCCGGTGTACTCGGGATGAGAGAGGGCGATGTGCGTGTCATAGCTCAGTATGTCGGCGGCGGTTTCGGCGGCAAATTTGAACTCGACGGCGCAATCTTCTGCAGCGCTATACTTTCCATGAAGCTCTTCAGACCTGTTAAGATTATTTATACAAGAGAAGAGGATTTCATTGCTACAAAGCGTCGTACCCCCATGTTCTACTATGTGCGGACCGGCGTGAAAAAAGACGGCACCTTCTGTGCCCGTGAAGCCAAGGTGTTTACTAACGGCGGCGCATACACGGGTATGGGTGCAACAGCGCTTTACCTTACAGGCTTTTTTCACTCTTTCCCTTACAGATGGAAGGGCTACCGGTATGATGGCTACAGGGTATACACCAATACATTGCCATCTACATCAATGCGCGGTTTCGGCGCTCCTCAGGCTATGTGGTGTTCGGAGCAGCAGATCGAATGGATCGCCGCTGATCTTGGGCTTGATCCTATAGAAATGAGAAGAAAAAACTCCCACTATGAAGGCTACGAAGTACCGGGCCAGGCAACAATCGCCAGTTGCGGCATTGATCAGTGCTACGATGAAATCAAAAAATGGATCGCATCAAAAGGCAAATTGCCGGCAAATAGATCTATCGGCCTCTCTGCCTGTGGTTTTATGTCAGGCGGTATCTTCAACTGGTTTGACACCCCTTACTCATTCTCCTCTGCAGTAGTTACCATTAATCAGGACGGAACTGTGGAACTGCATATAGGCGCACAGGAAATAGGCCAGGGTTCAAATACGACAATGGCCATTATCTGCGCAGAGGCACTGGGTGTTAAAGTAGGAGATATTAAAGTACATTCGGGCGATACCGATCACTGTCCTGCCGATCTCGGCGCATGGGGTTCAAGACAGACCCTTATGACAGGCAATGCTACAAAGATGGCAGCAGAAAGTGCAAAAAAACAGCTTCTTGAGTTCGCATACGCGCAGTCAGGATTAAACATTGTATACGACCTTGATATAAAAGACGGATGGGTACATGCCATTGCCCGCCCGGAAAGAGGTGAAGAATTCGTTCAATTAGTAAGGAAGGCGCTCCGCGGTAAAGACGGTCAGAGGATTGTCGGCAGAGGCTACTATACACCTCACCGTAAAGGCATGATCTCCCCGGCATACAGTTACATGCTTCAGGGTGTTGAGGTTGAGGTTGATGAGGAAACAGGGAAGATCACGCTTGTCGACAGTATGACAGCTCATGACTGCGGTCAGCCAATCAACCATCTCGGGCTTATCGGTCAGCTTGAAGGTGCATTCTCCATGGCTGCCGGCTATGGTTACCTTGAATACATGCCCTACGAAGACGGCAAGTTAATGAACCCGAACCTGGTGGATTACAAGATGATCCGTTCCACAGAGATGCCCCCGGCAAACATTGCAGAGATTGACACATACGAGCCGGAAGGACCATACGGTGCAAAAGAAGCCGGCGAAGGTCTTACCAACCCGACTGCCGCAGCAATAGGCAATGCGCTTTTCCATCGTTTTGGCATACAAATGAAGGAATGCCCTGTAAGGCCTGAGATGATTCTCAATGCTTTAAAGGAAAAGAAAGAAAAAGAAGCACAAGGGAAATAATAAACGAGGAGGAATAAAACATGAGCGATCCGACAAATGATCCCGTAATTTGCCCTGTATGCGGTAAAAAAGCAAAAACAGGCAGTGCAATAGATTGTGCCAGACATATGTTCGGCACAGGCGATAAGCCTCACAGAGAGTGGGTTAATGCTCAGGGCCTGTCATTCATAGACCTTTTAATTGATCAGGCAACAACCCCTGGAAACGCGAGCTATCAGATTTTGGCCGATGTCATTGAAAAAACACGTCCAAAAAAGTAAACGGTAATCAGAAAGATAGCGATGAAGATTATTTCTATGAAAAGGAGGTTTTAATGGTTATTGAGGGAAGTTTTACGGTAGATGCACCAATTGATAAGTTGTTTGATTTTATGCTGAAACCGGAAAGTATCATGACATGCATACCGGGAACAGAATCAGTCAGGATTATTGACGATAATTCCTATGAATGCATTGTAAAGCAGAAGGTCGGTATTATTACAGCAAAACTGAAGTTCATAAACAGGATGACCAAAGTTGAGAAACCGACGCACCTTGAGATTGAAGGAGAAGGCGAAGATGTAACAAAGCTTGGTCATTTCAAGAACAAGACCTCTGTAGATCTTAAAGAAGTATCACCAGGCAAAGTTGAAGTTGCATACAAGTCTGATGTAAGTATTGTTGGCAAACTTGCCATGTTCGGCGACAGGATTATGAGAGCAAAGGCAAAAGATGTCGAAAAGGATTTCACAAAAAACCTTCAGGAAAAGTTAAAAGCAATAGTATAAAACCTTTTCCAAGAAGTATGAAAAAAACAACAGGGTTTCTCAATCGAGAAACCCTGTTGTTTTTTTCATATGTGTACCTTAAAAGACTGAATCTGCTTTTTAGAGAAGGTGTTAAAGTGCTTCAGGTTTAGAAGAAAATAACGGTCAAACTCTCCTGTATAGACTAGATTAACATGGGTAATGAATCGCACATTGGGAGGAGTTCATTAAGTATTCCTTATATCTTTCTCGATGTTCTGCGTGAACGGCAATCATATGTTTTTATGAATGATGGATTGAAAAGAAAGAATATGGAAAAAGACCATCAATAATAGGGTGCAAGAGACATTAATAAAAAAATGGGGAGCTTGTAGCTCCCCATTTAAATGCTTTTGCTGTTTCTTCTTAGAAGAAATAGATAGCGCCGATTCTGAAACTGTGGTTTATGCCTTTCGTGTCATAAAAGTTGGCGTTGGCGATATTCGCTAGGTTTGCATAGCGTGTGTAAACATTGATATACTCAAAACCTACCCTGAGTGCAGGACTGACATCGTACATGATGTTGGCAGTAATCTGCTGGTTGTTCCGTATTTCTGCAAGACCAGCAGCAGCAGCAGCACTAGGACTCTGAGCCTGGCTCCAATTCTGAACCATATAGCCGTAGAAACCGTTTACAAAGACATTATTGGTTAAGTAATATTGAAGATGTGCATAACCGCCTGATATAGTCGGTGCGGCAATGTCAGCGGTAATAGCATTTCCATAAGCATAAGCGAAGCCGCCACTGTTGGGTGCAAAATTGAGCTGATTGCCCGTGTTCTGACCAGTAAAGACACTAAATGCTGCCAAAAACGCACCTGCCTTATTTTCTTTCTTCTGGGGAATTACGGGGATTATAGCTTTTGCTTCCCATAACCAGGAAGTAAGGTTTTTGTCGCTAATTTTCTGTACAGTAGTAGCGGTACTGGCCTGTGAAATATACTGTGTCCTTGTTTTTCCGATAAATCCACCGGTGCTGAAGAGCATCTTCCAGGGACCTACAGTTCCGCAGGAATCGGTGGACCATGTGATATCACCGGCTAAAAAGGGCATTCCGCTTAAATTAGCGCCGGCTGGTGCTCCGCCTGGGCCACCACCATTCATATTACCGCTGTTTATCACGCCAATATTTATGGCCCAATTCTTGCCGAACATCTGATTGAACATTATCTGCTGTGTATTCGGAGTCCCCTTGTTATATGCGGTTACTGTAGAGAAGTTAAACGCATTGCCAGACCAGGTCGGCATCGTACTGGTAGGCGAAGGGAGCTGACCTATAGTAAGGCTTGATGACGGCCACATGAGTTTCATGAATGCAAATTTCATGTCAAATGAACCAGCATTGACGGCCGCCCACTGCCCGGTAAAATCACCGGATAGAAAGGCCATTGTCTTTGCGCCCCATGCATCCGGACCTTTTATTAGGAAGTTAAGTTCTGTCTGAGCGGCACTCATGAAAAAATTGCCTGTTTCGTCGGGCATGTTCTGATTTGACATGTAGCCAGTCCTCTGGGCAGCGAGAAGAGCAGAACCTATATTCTGAGTGTTGTAGCCTGTCTCAAACTCTATATAACCGCCAATCGTTACGTCCCACCTGCTTGTTGCGCTTCCTGCATAGGTAATTGCAGGTACTGCAAGAAATAAAGCAAGCATAATAATAATAATCTTCTTCATTCCTACCTCCGTTTTTGTTTTTAATTTACTAAATTTACTATTAGGAAAACTATTGAAAATAAGCACTTCACCTCCTTTTATTAAATATTTTTAATTTATAGCAATGATGCAAATATTTGTCAAGAAAAAAATTAAAATATTTTAAGAAATGGTGATGAACTCTTAAAAAGCTCAAAACCGTTGCTATGCTAAAGCTTTTCATCTTAAGTGTTTTAATCGGGGAAATTGAGTCGGAACTGCTTTTGGCATTATCCTTTTTATTGACATACGATTTGGTTTATATTATATAAAACACACGCGGGAATAACTCAGCGGTAGAGTGCAACCTTGCCAAGGTTGAAGTCGCGGGTTCAAATCCCGTTTCCCGCTCCAAAAAAAATAAAATGTCGCGGGTTAAAGCATTGCCCGCTCGAGAAAAGTCAGTCGATAGTTATTAGTGAATAGTCGTTAGTAACTTATCAAAAAGATTAAGCTATTCACTATAACTAAATTAATTCTTATTTACTAAAGTTAAGCGGCGGCATAGCCAAGCGGTAAGGCGACGGTCTGCAAAACCGTTATTCTCCGGTTCAAATCCGGATGCCGCCTCCAATTATTCCAATCCCAAATCAAACACTTATGACGATCTGCCGGAACAAAAAGAAATGAAAATCTATTTTCAGGGAAAACAACAGCAATCATAAAGATATAGTCAGAAGAATTTATCAATCTTTATTCAATAACAAAATCCCACACGGTGTCTTCAATCCAGATGCAATAGTAGCCTCTACCTATTAACGCCTTAGGCTTTAAAATATAAAGATCACTGCTTTTATTTTTAATGTCAATCTCTATGTCTTTTCCAAAAGCGAAACGAGGCTTTCCTACAGAAGATGCCTGGAAAAAGAGAAGGGGGTTAAGAGTTAGTATATCTATGTTATATTTGCCAAATACGATGAAATATTCAATATTCTTAAGGAAAAAATGTGCAGGGTTATTGCTTTCAATAAAAAGTAACCCTTGTTCATTGAAAACCATATTCGGCAAAAGCCTGATTAAGGATTCGTCTGTTTTAATATAAACGCCAGGCTCCTTAGGTTTGATATTGTCGTCTTTTCCATACAGTGGAGCTACAACAAGTAGAACAAGGAGCATGCAAATACATATTGTAGATATAACATTAACAGTTTTCATATATATTATCTCCATGATATCAGGTTGTTAGACTCAGCTTAAAACAGGTTCATAACCCTTCTGTTTTAAGAAAAAGGGTCGACTGAATATATGTTTGTCTTCAGCCCTGCTCTTTTTTCTTTTTGTAATCCTCAAGGGCAACTTTTAGAGCTTCTTCTGCAAGAACCGAGCAGTGCTGTTTTGCCGGTGGTAAGCCTCCCAGTGCCTCTGTGACGGCTTCATTCGATATGCGGAGCGCCTCATCTATCGTTTTGCCTTTTATAAGTTCCGTTGTCATACTGCTTGATGCAATTGCTGCACCGCACCCGAAGGTCTTGAATTTAGCATCTACTATCTTATCGCCCTCGATCTTCAGATATAGCTTCATAACATCACCACAGGCCGGATTTCCTACCTCTCCTACACCGTCAGCATCCTCTATCTCGCCCATATTTCTCGGGTTCATAAAATGGTCCATCACTTTGTCACTATATGGCCCTTTTGCCATTTTATACCTCCTTTCCCATACTTATTCCTGATTTTCTGGCTTTTTCGTAAAGAGGCGACATCCCCATCAGCCGTTTTACAATGCCCGGTATAACAGAAAGGACGTGCTCCACTTCTTCTGTTTTGTTGTCCTTTCCAAGAGAAAAAGAAATAGAACCGCTGCATATCTCCGGTGGCACACCCACTGCGGTGAGCACATGTGATGCCCTCAAGCCTGTTTCGTCAACCGCCATCATGTTTGAAGCACAGGCGCTACCGCTTGCTGAAGCAATTCCGTTCAGATTGAGCCATAAAAGTAAGGATTCACCTTCAACAAATTCAATCCAGAAACTTGTATGACCAGGCAATCTCTTAGTCGGATGACCTGTGAAATGTATATATTCTATGGATGATGCAAGGCCATCCCATAGCCTCCTTGATAATCTTGTTAATCCTTCCACTCTTTCGTCCATCTCTTCCATAGCGATACGGGCAGCCTCGCCAAAACCGACAATTCCAGGAACATTTTCTGTACCTGCTCTGTAACCCATTTCCTGAGATCCCCCCTGTATAAAAGATATAAGTTTTGTACCTCTTTTCATATATAGGGCCGCAACTCCTTTAGGACCGTAAAACTGATGAGGAGATATGGTCATTGTATCAACGCCCAGGTTTTTTACATCAACCGGTATTCTGCCACAAGTTCCTGTGCCATCTGAGTGTAGTAATACGCCGCGTTCCATTAAAAACAGAGCAATTTCTTCAATAGGCTCAATTGTTCCTATTTCCAGATTGGCATGCATGACTGATACAAGTATTGTATTATCAGTTAACTTGTTCTTTAAGTCTTCGAGGTCAACTATGCCGTAATTGTCTACCTTTATAAAATCAACTTCAAAACCAAATTTTCTTAGGAAATCTGCCTGATTCATAACAGAATAATGTTCAATATCCGAAATGAGTATCTTCTTCCCCTTATCTTTGTTGGCAAGTGCCAATCCTTTTATGGCTAAGTTATTCGATTCGGTGGCTGAGCCGGTAAAGATAATCTCTTCTTTTTCTGCATTCACGAGTTTTGCAACTTTATTCCGCGCCTCATCTATGGCCTTATTCGGCATCCCGCCTTCCTCGATAAGGGCTGATGAAGGGTTTCCAAATTGTTCGATGAAATAAGGCAGCATTGCATCAAGCACCTGTCGGTCTACAGGTGTTGTTGATGCGTGGTCTAAATATATCCTATCCATGTTGGAAATATAACACAATAAAATTATTTTGTGAACCTTAATTGAATTGCACACAGCAGCTCTGTAAATCCTTCCTGTATCATAAAATCTATGTAATTTTAAGATGGAGGAGACAGCATTTTTCTTGTGTTTTTGACGATATTTTGGTAAAAATAACAATTATTTTAAGTATTTTAGCATAACTTATTAATTGAGGAGGTAACAGTGCAAAAAAGATATCTGCTCGCACCCGGACCAACTGCAATACCGCCGGAAGTGCTTCTGAAAATGGCTGAGCCGATGATTCACCACAGAAATCCTCTTTTCGAGACAGTGGTGGAAGATGTAAGGTTAAATCTTAAATACCTCTTTGGAACGAAGAATGAGGTCTTGATATTTACATCCTCCGGCACCGGCGCGATGGAGGGTGCCGTAACAAACATGCTCTCCCCGGGAGATAAAGCTATATGTATACGAAGCGGAAAATTCGGGGAAAGATGGACCAATATTTGTAAGGCCTACGGTGTTGAAGCAATAAATATAGATATCCCTTGGGGAGATATCCTTGATCCTGCTGTTGTAGAAAAAACTCTGGAAGCTAACACTGATGCAAAGGCTGTATATATGCAGGCTACTGAAACTTCAACAGGGGCAAGATTTCCTGTCAAAGAAATTGCGGCTATTGTAAAAAAATACCCAGGCACACTGATGGTTACAGACGGCATTACCGGCGTCGGCATATTTGAATTGCCCATGGATGCCTGGAATATTGATATTCTCATCGGCGGTTCCCAGAAAGCCCTCATGCTCCCTCCGGGCCTTGCCTTTGCAGGAGTCAGTGATAAGGCATGGGAATTTAATAAGACATCAAAAATTCCAAAGTTTTATTTTAACTGGGCGAAAGAACTTGCAAATTTGCAGAAAAATCAAACCAATTTTACTCCTGCAATTTCACTTATTATTGGTTTAAGGGAGTCTTTGCGAATTATAAGGGAGGAAGGACTTGAAAATGCTTACAAGAGGATCGACGGTCTTGCACGGGCAACTCGTGAAGCGGCAGAAGCAATAGGTTTAAAAATATTCGCAAAAGACCCTAGCCCTGCTGTAACTGCCATTTGTGCGCCTGACGGGATTGACGGTCAGGAAATCTATAAAATGCTCTGGAAAAAGTATGGAGTTACCGGAGCAGGAGGACAGGGCCAGTTAAAAGGCAAGGCTTTCAGGATTGCGACCCTTGGTTATGCAGACAAATATGATGTTATAACTGCTATCGCTGCCCTTGAATTTACATTGAGAGACCTGGGATATAAGTTTCAGATGGGTTCAGGCGTTGCAAGGGCAATGGACTGCTTAAAAGACTTATGATGATTAAAGCAATAATTTTTGATTTTGATGGTACGTTGACACCATTAAGCCTGGATTTTGCCTTTTTAAAGGGGGAAATAGCGAACATTGCAAGAAGATACACGACAGAAGAGATAATAAAAAAAATAGAAAGCAATTTTATCATTGAGATGATTCGCAAGATCGAGGAGAGGCTTGATGGGACATCAGCAGCCGAAGAATTTCAAAAAAAGGCCTTTGACCGGCTCAAATTCCTCGAACTTGAATCAGCAATGAATAAAGATGTTTATCCCTATACAAGAGATGTACTAAAAAATCTGAAAGTTAAAGGAGTAAAGACAGGTATTATTACAAGAACCTGCATTGATGTTGTAAGACGTGTTTTTGTTGATATAGATAATTACATCGATGTAACTGTAACAAGGGAAGACACAAAACATGTCAAACCCGATCCTATTCACGCATTCGCAGCGCTCCGTATGCTTGGCGTTCTCCCTGACGAATCGATGATGGTGGGTGACCATCCCACTGATGTAATGGCCGGTATAGGGGCAGGCATGATGACTGTGGGGGTGCTTACCGGTAGGACACAAAGAGAAGATTTTGAAGAAATAGGCGCAACCTTTATTATGGATGATATAAGGGACATACTCAATTTGGAAGTCATTAAGTCGTAATAGATCCATACAGGCAAACATGTGAGCGAGAGGGGGTGGCTCCAACGGCTTTGCCGGTGGAGGGGGCGACGTGAGCCCCGGTGTAAATGAAGGTAAGTGTGATAAATAGCTCACAAAGTGAGCGAGAGGGGGTGGCTCCAACGGCTTTGCCGGTGGAGGGGGCGACGTGAGCCCCGGTGTAAATGAAGGTAAGTGTGATAAATAGGGTGTAAATGAAGGTAAGTGTGATAAATAGCTCACAAAGTGAGCGAGAGGGGGTGGCTCCAACGGCTTTGCCGGTGGAGGGGGCGACGTGAGCCCCGGTAATAGAAAATAAACATCTTTCATAAATAATTTACTGACATCGTTTAAGAAATATGTATACAATATATTGTAAGGAATCATGAAAGACGAACGCAATAACTTGATAAATGTTGCGGATTGGATAACAAAATGGGCGAAGATCCAACCTGAAAAGATCGCAATAATTTCTGAAGGAAAACCATATAAATACTGTGAATTAAATTCAAATATCAACAAGCTGTCTAATTTATTTCTTCAACTGGGTATAAAAAAAAGTGACAGAGTTGCTCTTTTGATGCGTAATAGCAGACAGTATATAGAAATATTTTTTGCATTGTCCAGGGTCGGAGCTATTCTTGTACCCCTCAATTGGCGGCTTGCATTGCCCGAACTTACATTAATTGTACAGGACAGCGGTGCGGATATTGTTATATTCGATTATGAGTTCATGGGAAATGCAGAAAAGCTGAAGAGAATATTGCATGTGCACACCTATATTGCTTGTGAGCCCGGCGAAGATTCAAAAGGACAGGAAACACCTTCCTGGGCGATAGATTATGCAAATTATTTGCAGCGTTTTCCTGAAACCAAGCCTGATTTATCATGGTCAGCAGGAGACGATGACCCGCATATACTTATGTATACTTCCGGTACCACGGGTTCGCCTAAAGGTGCAGTGCTTTCGCATAGGAAGACATTTTTTAATGTCCTTAATGCAGGCATATATTATGACATGACAAAAGCGGATATAGGAATTGTAGTAAGACCACTTTTTCATTCAGGCGGGCTTATTGTTGAAATGGCGCCAGTTATTTACAGAGGCGGTACTATTGTCATACAAAGAAAATTCCAGCCTGAGGATATACTTAAAACTATAGAAAAATACAGAGTTACGGTCCTGGAATTGCCTGCAATTGTTTATAGCTTTATACTTAATGAATGCAGGATAGAGGACTACAACCTCAGTTCTCTAAAATGCTGTTTTACAGGCGGAGAAAGAGTCCCTGTATCTCTCTTAGAGGCTTACGCTAAAAAAGGCCTCACGCTTTCCCAGGTATATGGACTTACGGAAGCTTCCACTCTTTTCTGGCTGCCTATGGAAAATGCAATTGAGAAAATGGGTTCTGTAGGACAACCGGTGATGCATAGTGAGGTAGGTATTTTTGATGAAAATGGAAATCATGTCAAAATAGGAGAGATAGGAGAGGTTGTTGTAAAAGGGCCGATAGTCATGAACGGATACTGGAACAGGGATGATTTAACTGACGAGGTAATAAAAGATGGCTGGTTTTATACAGGCGACCTTGCAAGGATAGATGAGGATGGTTTTGTTTATATTGTTGACAGAAAAAAGGATATGTTTATCAGCGGTGGAGAGAATGTTTATCCGGCAGGGATAGAGAAAGTGCTTCTCAGCCATCAGGCCATTGTTGATATAGCAGTTGTAGGTGTGCCAGATGAAAAATGGGGTGAGGTAGGCAGGGCATTTATTGTGGTCAGAAATGGGCATTCTATAACAACTGACGAAATTTATCAGTTTTTAAAGGATAAGCTCGCAAAATATAAAATTCCAAAATATATAGAATTTGTTGATAAATTGCCAAAAACAGCATCAGGAAAAATAAAGAAGCTTCTTTTGAAGGAAACTGAAAACAAAACTGATTGACATTTCTGGCTGTTATTGCTATAAATCAGGTCAGTGGGGCTGTAGCTCAGATGGGAGAGTACTTGACTGGCAGTCAAGGTGTCGAGGGTTCAATCCCCTTCAGCTCCACCATTATTTTCAGATATTCAGGCCATCTTATTGATGGTCTCTTTTTTTGTGAGGCTGATAATACATATATTTTAGGTATAACTTTTGAGGTGTGCCCTGAGGTCGTGGGATATATGCGACTCCAGTTCAATCCATGTTTATTTTGTCGCCATCTGCGAGATAGTTTGTGTAAAAAAATATTAAGTAAGGAGTTTTTTATGGCAAAACACTCCCATCGTTTCGTAGAAACTTTTGAAGGTTTTTCAGGATATGGTCTGGACAGGAAATCCGATGAGAATACAGTGCAATTGTATCTGCAGAAGTTTTCTGATGACCATTTGATGAAAACAATTTTAAAACGGATGACCGATGACGATTTGACTGAGATATTTGAGATTACAGGTAAAATGTTGAAAAAATATCTAACTGAGCCTGAATATCATCAATTGTTTCTCAAAGATTAGAAAAGATAAATCACAAAAGTACTTTTATCCTGCACAAGTTTCTATGTTACTGAGAAGATTTTTCATTGCACTCGAATTATTAGTTTTTCATTCTAAAAGACAGGCTTCTTTCAAGACAAATGGATCGTACTATATAATACGTCGAGGATTGCGAGGAGGAGGCAACAAAGTTATATGATTGAAGGCGAATTGGTATAAACTGGCTCTACGGTCTGCCCCCTACCGAAATATCAACCATCTTATCAATAGAGAGATATTTCCTTGCCGCTTTATCCACATCTTCTTTCTTTATTGCCTGAATGTGTTTCGGCCATACCTTGAAATACCCTGGTTCCCCTCTGTATATCGTATCAAGACACATACTCATAGCTTTTACGCTGTTGGCCTGCATATGTATATAGTGTGTTCCGATAAGATATCTTTTGGCATCCTCAACTTCTTTTTCTGTAAATCCTTCTGATAAAATCCTTTCTATTTCGGCATACACTATCTTCCGCACTTCTTCAGTCAGTTTTTTATCTGTCCCGATATATATGCCCATCCCGCCAACTTCATAAGCCATCTGGTTGAAAAATGTCAGCGCATAGGCATAAGGTTTTTCTTCTCTCAATATCTTGTGTATTCTTCCTCCCATACCGGATAGGACTGAATCCATTACCTCTACGGCATATCTGTCTTCACTGAGCACGCCCGGGCCTAAAAAACCGAAAACAAGATGTGTCTGCACTATTTCTTTATCTATATGCTGTATGCTCTTCTGCACTGCCGAAACCGGTTTATTCTGCAGAAAACTGGCCTCGCCCGACCAGTCTGAAAACATCTTTCGAAAAAGACTTTCGATCTTTTTCTCATCAACATCACCTGATATAGCCAGTACTGCATTTGAAGGGGTTATAAATTTTTTATAGACTCCTTCAAGCTCATCAAGTTTTATGGACCCTATATCAGGTTCTCTGCCGACAGGGTCTCTACTATATGGATGCCCTTTGTACAAAATTTCATTGAACCGTATAAATGTATAACCTACCGGGTCATCATCCTGCTGCCTGATCTCAGAAAGGACATCTTCCTTGACTTTTTTCAGTTCATCTTCCTTTAAACTGGTCGAAGTAAGCAAATCCTTAAGAAGACCGAAAACTTCCTCAATATCCTTGCTAAGAAATTTTCCGGAAAGTCCGAAAGTGTTTTTCCCGCTGAATGCAGATACGTTACCGGCAAGGAAGTCTATTTCCTGTGCAATTTTTGTTGCATCCTTGTCTTTTGTGCCTTTTAACAACATTTTGGAGAGAACGTTAAATATGCCGTTCTTTCCCGGAGCTTCTTCTTTTACTCCGCCAATGAAACCTGCCCGAAAGGCAAAAGTCGGCGATGCCTGTTCTTTGTTTACGACGCATTTTAATCCGTTTTTTAGCTGGAATGTATAGGGATTGGATGCACTTTTCGGCAGCAATGCAGCAAGGGCTTTGTATTTCCCACTAATATACTTGTCCATTACCATTATTATATCGTCCCTGTTAACCTGGTCTATTTTTGCCAAAAATTTGTCAACAAAGTACGGATCGCCTGTTAAAGTCTGAAAATTACCTACCTGTCTTGCTTTTCCCTGAACTGTCTCTATTGAATATACATATGACGCCTTAATCATGTTTTTCGCTTTCTGTATTTCCGATGGCGTTGGCCCTTCCTTTCGCAACACTGAAACCTCTTTTTCTATCTCTGCAATTATCAAAGGATAATCCTTGCCTTTAAAAGTTGCATAAAAAACGAACAAGCCTTCTCCTTTAGGGTTAAACAAGTATGTAGAACTGTCAGTAACAATCCCTTTTTTGTTTTTTAGTTGTTTCTGAAGACGAGAGCTTTCACCTTCACCGAGGATTGTCCCCAAGACCTCCAATGCAGGTATATCTTCATGTGTTATAGAAGGAACATTATACGAAAAAGCAAGATAGCTCTCTTTTATATTTTTCTCAATAATTTTGATCTTTTCCCTGTTTCCAGTTACATCATTATCCTTTTTGTTTTCAAGGGTTGCTTTGTCTCTGCTGTTATCTCCTGCAAAATGTTTTTTTATCAATTCATCGGCCTTTGCCTCTTCAAAATCGCCGGTTATGACAAGAACCATATTGTCAGGTGTATAATGCGTTTTAAAATATTGACGTATATCATCCCTGCTTATATCTTTAACAGTATCTTCGTATCCTATGATAGGTCTGCCATAGGGATTGTCCTCATAGCTCAGGGAAAACAGCTCTTTAAAAAGCTTCCGTTGAGGATCATCTTCTCCCATTTTGATTTCTTCAAGGACAACCTTTTTCTCTTTAGCAATCTCATCTTCCGGAAAGGCCGGGTTCTTTACTGCATCAACAAGTATCGTAAAGCCTTCTTCAAAGGCATTTTTTGGTATCACAACATGATAGACAGTATTATCATGAGAAGTAAACGCATTAATATTGCCACCCAGCGATTCTATTTTTGAAGCCATCTCATTGGCCTTCACCTTATCCGTGCCTTTAAATATAAGGTGCTCAATAAAATGGGTGATGCCCGCAATTTTTTGTTCCTCATATATGCTGCCTGTTTTCACCCAGACCTGAACCGCTATGACACCAGTGTTTTTTTGCTGTTCAAGGATATATTGCAACCCGTTATCCAATGAAAATATATTCATAGAATGCACCGTCCCGCTAAAGAGTGATATGCAAAAGATACAAGCAAGGAAGATAACTTTACACAAAATAAAAAAAAGGCCCTTAAAGGGCCTTTCTCCCTTCATTGAAGGCTTTGATATTTAGCTCATGAAGCTTTTCTTTCATCAATCCCTTAATTGCATTTATCCATGCCGCTTCCTTTATTTCAGGAAAAAATTTGGAGAAGGCGCCGATGAGAACCACATTTGCAGCTTGCACGTTCCCGAGTTTGCCTGCAATTTCCTGTCCGTTTATCACATTAACATTCTCTTTAAAGTATTTTTTGAATACTTCCTCAACACCTTGAGGATACTTTGCCAGACCAAGGTTTACTGCTGGTGGAAAAACTTCCTGCTTATTGATTAAAATCTTTCCGTCTGCTTTTACCCAGTTTATATATCTGAGGGACTCAAGGAGTTCAAAGGAAAGAAGAAAATCAACATCTCCATATTTGATAAGAGGTGAGTACACCTTTTTCCCGAATCTGAAATGGGTGGTAACATCTCCGCCCCTTTGTGCCATTCCGTGGACTTCGCTCTTCTTTACATCGTAGCCGGCGTTAAGAAATACCTCGGTCAAAATATTGCTTGCGAGGATTGTGCCTTGACCACCGACACCTGAAAGAAATATATTCGTAACTTTATCATTTTTTTTCATCATCCACCTCCTCACCTTTTACCGGGAACAATGGCTTCGTATTTACAAATCTGAGTACAGATATCACAACCTACGCAGACTCCCTTGTCAATAAACACAGTTCCTTTTCTCTTGTGGCCATCCTTTGTTGCCCCTGCCCCTTCTCTCCAACTGATTGCAGGACATCCTATCTCAAGACACATTTTGCAGCCTCTGCAATTATCTTCATTGATTACAAAGAACGGGTTTTTGAATTTCCTGTTTGCCCGCTTCAGCATAATACAGGGGCTGTTTACTGTGATGATTACTGAAGGCTCATCCTTTGCCAGCTCTTCTTTTATTATTTTCGTGGTCTCTTCTAATTTGTAAGGATCAACCTTTTTTATGCTTTTAACGCCCAGAGCCTTTACAAGTACTTCATAATCGACCATATTGGTAGATTCCTGCCTTACAGTAAAACCTGTGCCTGCATGTTCCTGATGGCCTGTCATGCCCGTTATTCTGTTGTCAAGGATGATAGTGGTGGAATTTCCCTTATTATACACAACATCCATTAGAGGCGCTACACCGCTGTGCAGGAAAGTGGAATCACCGAGAACAGCACACATCTTTCCAAGCCCTTCTTTCCCGAATACCTTCATTGCACCGTGTGCTCCTCCAATACCTGCGCCCATACATATACAAGTGTGGAGCGCCTGAAGCGGGGGTGCTGCTGTAAGGGTATAACAACCAATATCACCGAAGACAAAAGTGCCAAGCTTCTTCAATGCATAAAACAAGGCTCTGTGTGAGCAGCCTGCACATAAATTTGGCGGTCTTCTTGGCAAGTCTTCTGGTTTTATCTTGATTTTCGGTGCTTTGTACTTCTTGCCCTTCAAAGCCTGCTCAATAATCTCCGGGGACAGTTCGTACATATTAGGTATCAGATCCTTTCCATGGAATACCTTGTAACCCATAGCTTTTATCTCTGTTTCAAAGAACGGATCAAGTTCTTCGACGATGATAACCCTCTTTACCTTCTTATAAAATTCTGCAATCATCTTTTTTGGAAGCGGCCATATCATGCCAAGCTTCAGGAAAGAGTATTCCGGAAAAACCTCTTTTGCATAGAGGTAGCTTACACCGCTTGCAATAATGCCTATACTTGGATCATTAATCTCCATCTTGTTAAATTTAAATCCATCTGCATAGGCTTCAAGTTTTCTCATTCTTTCTTCAATAAATTTACGTCTTACACGGACATATGCCGGCACCATGACATATTTAGTTGCATTCTTCGGATCAAGCCCTATCGGTATCTTGGATTCTTTCCTGTCTTCAAGCACTACAGGAGAATCGGAATGCGATACTCTTGTTTCGCCGCGCAGCAATACAGGTGTATCAAACTCTTCGCTGATATCAAAGGCAATCTTTGTAAAATCTTTGCACTCCTGAGCATCGCCTGGTTCCAGCATGGGAACCTTTGCAAATCTTGCCCAGTTGCGACTGTCCTGTTCGTTCTGCGAGCTGTGGACATTAGGATCATCAGCTACAACAATTACCATACCGCCTTTAATCCCTGTATAGGCAAGCGTCATGAAAGGGTCTGAGGCAACGTTCAATCCGACATGCTTCATTGAAGCCATAACTCTTGCACCTGCTATTGACGCTCCACTTGCAACTTCAACCGCCACTTTTTCGTTGGGAGACCATTCAGCATAAATATCGGGATAATTGTCGGCAATTTCCTGTAATATTTCACTGCTCGGTGTTCCCGGATATGCAGATGCGAACTTTACGCCTGCTTCCCAGGCGCCTCTTGCAATTGCACTGTTTCCTTGCAGCACTTTTATCTCTTTTTTCATATTGCCCCCATTCGGCTTTTCAGCCAAAAAATTTTATTTACAGTAACTTTTCACCTCCTTTATCATCTTTTTATATCAAAATTATTTGCATTAAATGACTATTTCATTATTATTTTCAACAGAAAAAATGGCTTTTGTCAAGAATATAACGCAAATTCAGATTCATAATTTGTATACGGAATTTCAGATTGGATGTTTTATATGAATTCCCATGTTATCACTCTTACGGATGATGTCATGTCTTAAATGTCGGAATATGAGGCAAGAAACTTCACAATTTCGTAAGTACCTTCCAAGCCTTCTTTAAGCGCTTCAATGGATATTCTCTCATTTTTGCCATGCATCCTGAGAAACTCATCGTTTGTGAATGTTGCCGGGAAAAAACCATATGACAGAGCTCCAAGGTTCCTGAAATAACGCAAATCTGAAGCACCGGTCATTAAAAATGGAAGGACAGGAATAGGCCCTTTCAACTTTTTTACAATCTGCCGGATACCGCTGAAATAGTTGTTATTATATCCTGATGGGACTGATTTGCTTGTCCCGGACCCGATCTGCTCAATTTCAACATCATCTCCGCATAGTTTCTTGATTTTCTTAAAAAACGCATCATGACTTTCTGTCGGCAGGAGCCTTGCGTCAAAATATGCCTGTGATGCAGCAGGAATTACATTAACCTTGTCGCCGCCTTTCAGTATTGTAAGGGTAACCGTATTTCGTAATAATGCATTATACGAAGGATCATCCTCCAGAAAGTTCATGAAATGCTCATTTTTAAGCATCTCTTTTAAGTTGGTATATACAAAACCCTTGCCTTTTTTGCCCTTTAAAATACCGTTCATATACGCATTTACAATGCTGGTTGGCTTAAAAGGCCAATCATACGACAATATTGCTTTTGCAGCATTTACAATTTTTTCGTTTGCATTGTTTCTGTGCGGTTTAGACCCATGGCCGCCTATTCCTGTTGCCTTAATCATAAACTGACTTAATTTTTTTTCATCCACGGCAATCTGGGCATGTTGAAAACCACCATCGCTTATAATACATCCACCTTCACTCAGTACAAAAGAGGCGTCGCTAAGCTCCCTGACCTGATGCAGCATATATTCTAATCCGTATTTCCCGCCCACTTCCTCATCGCAGGTAGCAAGGAAAATTATATCTCTTTCCGGTATAATGCCTTTTTTATATAATTCGATGAATGAGAGAAGCTGGCACACGATCTGCGCCTTCATGTCAATTGCGCCTCTTCCGTACATAAACCCATCTTTTATCTCCGCACCAAAGGGGTCTGCTTCCCACTCGTCGGCTATTGCCGGCACAACATCAACATGGCCAAGCAATATGACAGGCTTGCCTTTCTTTTTCCCTTCAATACGTGAAATAATATTTGCTCTTTTAGGGACAGGCAAATAGATTTCTGTGCTTAGACCTTCTTTTTGAAGGATATTTTCAAGGAAGAGGATGGCCTTTTCTTCATTACCCGGGGGATTTGAAGTGTCAATTTTTATAAATTCTCTTAATATTTCTGTTGCAATATCAATTTTTATCATAACAAACCCTGTTTTTCCCTGTATTTTTTGATTTGTACATATTTTCATCAACAATCGTTATAATTTTATTTACGTCCAACCCCTGAGAAAAAGGGGCCGCCCCGCCGCTAATAGTAATCTTTATACTTTTATCTTCGTATAAAAAATTTTCATTTTCTATATCTTTTCTTAAACGTTCGCTAACCTTAACTCCCTGCACTAAAAATGTCTCCGGCATGATTACCAGAAATTCTTCCCCGCCATATCTTCCAACCATATCAATGACTCTCAAGCCATTTTTTAATATCTCTGCAACTCTCTTCAATACGTAGTCTCCTGCAAGATGTCCGAACGTATCATTAACCTTCTTAAAATCATCTATGTCAAAAAGTGCAATTGTGAGCTGGGAACCGTACCTTGTTGATCTTTCAATCTCATCTTCCAGGGCATTAACAATAAAAGCATGGTTATAAACACCTGTAAGACCGTCATAAATAGAAAGATCTTTAATTTCATTAAAAAGCCTTATCTTTTCAAGTGTTAAGGAGACATGAGAACAAAACCTGTTGAATATGACCTGTTCATCAGAAGTAAAAGGCAGAGCCCTGAACAACCCCGCATAGCCATATACCCGGTTCTTTGATGAAAAGTCGGATACAATATATACAAAATCTTTTTCGTCGGAATCGGGAACTGATTTGTCAATATCAATAATTACTTTTGCCCGTGTTTCCACAGATGATAATTCGATTATTTGTTTTAAAAAAGTATTTGATACAAAATCCAAAAGCTGCTTGCTTGCCTCAATGTTCGGAGATATCTGCATAACGACTGCGTCATCCTTCTGCATTAATGACGCAAATACATCAAAAGAAATAAACGTTTTGATGAGAGTATAAAAGTTCTCCATCACAAATACCGGATCTTCAGTCTCCCCGATCATATGATGAAGGTTTTTTAAAAAATCGAGCTCAATTAAATTTAACTTTTCAGTTTCACGCTGTTTATTTACTTCCTGCATCAACTCGGATGCCTTAAGGAACTCACTGTAATAAATTATTGCGTTATTTACGATATGATACAATTCCTCCAAGCTGTTAAAGGGCTTTGTTAAAAAAGAATAAGCTCCCCTCCTTAAAGACTCAAGATTCTTCTCTTTATCAGCATATCCTGTCATCATGATAACAGGCAAATTCGGTCTTAACTTTTTTATCTGTTCTAAAAGATCAATCCCGGAGATTTTAGGTAAACGAATATCAAGAAGGACTGCAAATGGGTTTTTTTCTTTTAATTCCTTCTCTATGTCAGGTGGCGTACTGTATGTATAGGAGGTTACTCCGTAGTCGCTAAAATACTCTTTTAAAACAATATTCAGATCATCATCGTCGTCAATAATTAATATTCGTTTGTTTTTCATATTATAAAAAAAGAAGGGGGGACATATCCCCCCTTGCTTTTTGTTACTTCTTAGTTTTCTTTTCCTTTTTCGAAGTTGTCTTTTTTGTAGCTTTTTTCGGTGTCGCCTTATCTCCCTTCATTCCACACGTTGCCACAATAACCACCTCCTTTTTAAAAAATGATATTTTAATTAAAATATTTTGTCAATAATTATATAGAAATGACTTCTTTAACTTCAGGTATTTCATCTTTAAGCTGTTTTTCTACTCCCATTTTTAAAGTCATCGCACTCATGGGGCAACTGCCGCATGCTCCCCGAAGCTTAACCTTTACTACACCGTCAACCACATCAATAAGCTCTATGTCTCCCCCGTCTCTCTGTAAAAACGGCCTTATTTTCTCTATTGCTTTCTCAACTTTTTCTTTCATTGTGACCTCCTGTTTTGTTATTAAACCCTATGTAAGGATTTTTTGATTATAATTTTAAAAGGCTTTATAAATATTTCCTATTTGTATAAACTTTGAATCCACGCAGGAACAGGTTTTTCCGGACTTTATGTTTATATTTAAAGCTTAATGCTTCCTCAAAATGAGGAGGGATTTTATTCAACTTCTATTTTTATCTCCTTTGGCACTGCTTTTTGGGACTTTGGAACAGTTATCTTAAGAACACCATCTTTATATGTTGCTTTCGCTTTATCTCCTACCACTTCGGTGGGAAGCTGTAAAACCCTCTGAAATGTACCATGCATCCTTTCAGATCTGTAATAATTTTCCTCTTTTGTTTCTTCCTCTCTTTTTCTCTCTCCCTTAATTGTAAGCTTGCCATCAACAATAGATATGGAGACTTCCTTCGGGTTTATAGCAGGCAGGTCAAGCGTTACCACAACATCCTTTTTGGTCTCATTCACATCCACAGCAGGAAGCCAACCACCCTCCTGTATCGACGGAAAGCCTGTTCTCCCGAAAAAGTCTTCAAAAAGTTTATCCATTTCATCTTTTAATGTCGGAAATCTCAGCTCCCATAAACCTCTTCCTGGCACTAACGTCATAATGGTTACCTCCGTATATTCTATTTATTTATATTACTTTCCATTAAAGATTTCTTCCAAAAACTTACGATACCCAGGGGACGGAAAAAAAGTTGAACCATCTCCCATTCTTCTTCGCCCATTTTGTTGAATAAACTCGACAGATTGTCAAGCTGCTCCATGCCTACTTTATGAACCTCGCACTCACCATCAGGACGACATGCATATACAATATTATTTTCCGGGTCAATAACAACGCCTTCTTTACTTAAGTCTTCCATAGAAAATATCTTTACCAAATATTCATATTTCATCTTAGTTTACCCCGTTTTTTAATCTGTATAAATACATTCACGCTTACTGTTGAAGACTTTTTGTTTTTCAGCTTCAGAAATATGCTGCTTGAAATGGAATGTTTTATTTGCATTATTAATAAATAATAATGCACCGTATCTGTTTTTTAAAGGGGTTATGAGACCTATTCATCCATTTTATTCATTAAGCTTTTTTCTCAGAATATCGTTTGTTTTCAGAATTTCATGTGCATCTTTGCCGGCAATCTCCCAGCTATACACACCTTTTCCGTCTTTTTTAAGCTTGATCTTTACTTCACCTTTCATGTTTTTCTTAAGTTCATCCATCTCTTTTTTGTATTGGACTTCATTGCTTTTTTCATCTGCAACATTTTGCTTTAATGTAACATCTGTTCCTTTGCTGCAGGAAATAAGCAAAAAAATAAGTAAAAAAATCATGAGGAATCTCATAACCTCATGATATAATTTCTCCATGATTTATTGCAATACAATTCTGGAGGTTATATGAATATTCATGCAGTGAGGTACGGGAAAGGAGAAAAAGTAATTTTTATTCACGGGGCAGGTGGTAATGCCAGGTCATGGTACTTTCAGAAAGAATATCTGAAAGCTTCAATGGAAGTAATTTTAATAGATTTACCTGGGCATGGCGTGGATGCAGACGGCTCAGGGCTCAATACATTGGCAGGGTACATAGATTATTTGAAAGAAGTAATTCTCGAACTGGGCATAGATAAATGTTATATGGTGGGACATTCAATGGGTGGAGCAATAACCATGTCTTTTGCACTCTCCTTTCCCCATATTTTAAAGGGTATCGTACTTATTACAACAGGGGCAAAGCTCAGAGTTTTTCCTGAAATCCTTGAAGGATTAAAAAAGGATAAAGAGAGCGCTGTAAGGAATATAATGAATTATGCCTTCTCAAAAAAGGCTCCGGCAAGCTTAAAAGAAAGCGGTGTTAAAGACATGATGACTTGCAAAGCAGAGGTAATATACGGTGATTTTTTTGCCTGTGAAGGTTTTGACTTAATGGATTCGGTAAATAAAATAAAAATACCTGCATTGATCATCTGCGGGAATGATGATGTTCTTACACCACCAAAATATTCTGAGTATCTTCATGAGCAGTTAGAAGGGTCACGGCTTGTGACAATAGAAGATGCAGGCCATATGCCGACGCTTGAAAAATCGGATGAAGTAAACAGAGCGATCCATGATTGGATCGCGTCGCGCTAAAAGCAGGGTACGGGAAACTGTAACCCAGGGATAATAATATATGTCTTTCTTAAAATATGGAGTAAGCTCTGAAAAAGAAAAAATGCTTGAAGAAAAGATGGAGGAGCTTGGCATCAAAGAGGTGGATATTATAGAAAAATTTGTGCATTCAAGCGGCCACGGCGGCCAGAATGTAAATAAAGTTTCAACCTGTGTATATTTGAAACATCTGCCCACAGGGATTGAGGTAAAATGTCAGCAGGAACGTTCTCAATCACTGAACAGGTTTTTTGCACGCAGGATTCTTATTGAAAAAATAGAAAACATGATACTTGGCAAAAGGAGCATGAGGGAACAGGCGATTGAAAAAATACGAAGACAGAAACGTAGACGCTCTAAACGCGCAAAGGAGAAGGTGCTCGAATTAAAGCATATTCAGTCGAGAAAAAAACAATCCAGGGCTTTTGATGCTGAAGATCCTGCTGAGTATTAAATCCTGACATTTCAAAAAATTATAAGTTTTTTCATGCTTAGACTATCCTTTCTATGATTTTAGTGGTACTATTTGATATATTTTCACTGTTATTTTACATGTTCATTCTGACGGGCTTCAGTTCTTTGATAATCCCGAAGAGGGGCATTTGTTGAGTCCGGAACAAAAAGAATAACCTGCAATGGAGTGTGGCACTGTTATGTACTAAAACTTAAGGAGGCTTTAAATGGGAAAATACGGAGGCTTTAAAAGCGAAAAAAGAAAGAAAGAAAGTGCCAGGCTGAAAAAACAGGAAGAAAAGCGACAGCGCCGATTCGGGCAAAAAGCAGAAGATGTTTCCGAGGGACAGGAAGGAGAGTTGATAGAGGGACAGGAAGGAGAGTTGATAGAGGGACAGGAAGGAGAGTTGATAGAGGGACAGGAAGGAGAGTTGATAGAAGGGCAGGAAGTTGCTGAGGAGCAGGAGAACGCGGCGGAAGAGGAAGCTGCTGGAGAAAAGGAAGACGTAAAGACATCGCCCTGAGAAAATAGGGGACATGCTGCGTCTTATTTATAATTATAGTTTATTACCCCCGATCAGGCCAATGGTTTTAAACGCTTAATCCCGAATCTTTTTGCACCTGTTTACGCAGTTTTTACACATAAGCTTCGCATTATAAAGCTCATAAAATCTTTCAGGGTGCTTATAATAAAGATATTCCCACTGGATAATAATAATAACAGATAAAAACAGGATTGAATATGTCCAGAAAGAAGGAATAAATATTAAAGGCGAAAAGGCCATAAGATATCCCCAGTTGTTTATCCTGCAGGTATTACAACACTTATTCTGAATGATTGTCTTAAAAGGACACCACACGGTAATACAGAACTGATCCATGAATATGAAGAAGATAACAATAATAATGAGCCACATCGGATCAAGCAATCCGGCAACCCACCAGAAGCCTATATCAAGAACAAGCAGCGTCCAGTAAATTGCAGAGCGCATTGCCCCGAAATTCATCTTTTTTATATAATCTGCGAGCCTTTGTTGCTTTGCGCTGCTATCCTCACCGGCCTGAACATAATTTCTTCCGTAAATTTTGCCAAGGTTAATCTTCGGGTTCATCCGGGGGATAAAACGTTTTATCAATATCAAGACCGCAAGAAGCCATAGAACATGGTAAACCTTAAATAAAGAAAAATCATAAGTAAATGATTTTACAAGGATATGGGGATAACAAATCGCAAGAACCAACGATATTGCTAAAACCCCTCCTTTCACAGAAAGCTTAAGAATGTTGTTGTTTTTATGCATAAATATGTTCCTGATTCTAACAAATTTTCGTTGTATTGACAAACAGAGTCTGCTTAAAAACTTTACCAGGATTCGCGTTGAAGGCCGGATACTCCTTCATAGACAATTTCTTCTTTCAATGATTCTTTCTGTACATCTCTGAAGACCTTTTTCTTATCAAGATTTATGCCCTTTGTTGCCTTCAGGAATAAACGCATCCTGTCGTTCATGCTTATTCGCCTTGGAATTGTAGTATTCAATTGTACCAGCATCCGTTTCAGCCTTTCTTCTTCTATGACAACGAAGAGGATATCTTCCACGTCCAGGAGGACAAAGCTGCAGTCATTCAGTACAAATATATTGCACCCCTTCAGGTCTCTGTGGGCGATTTTTTTCTTGAAGAGCAACGCAAGAAATTGGGAGAATTCTTCAATAAAGGCTGCTTTCCTGTCTCTGTCCATAAGGTCGTAGGTCTTATCAAGATACCTGTCAAACTCAACACCTGAACCGGCAAGGTCTTCCATGGCAATGTACCCCCAGGAAGAAAGAGAAGGACGTTTCAAGCAATACGGTTCGGGCGTTACACGAAGATCTAAGTATTTTAATGCAACATGGTTTTTCCATGCCAGTTCAAGTCTTCTTCTGTTACGATAATATTTCCGTATATGATTAATGTGCCTCTCAACGACGATCTTTTTATCTTTCTTGATTAACCTAACAGGCTGGCCGTCCACAGGGATTTCCGTCTCTGCCATACAGAAATAATCTCCTCTGACGATTATTTTTGAGGTATTTTCAAAGGCCCTTTTCTGTTTTTTTCTGATCCACCTTTCCCACAGCCTTCCCATTTCTTCTTCAACGTACGCTCTTATATTCTGCCCGCCGTATTTGCTGAAAAAAAGATATTTTTCATCTTCCGTCATATCGTCGTACAGCATGGTAATCGCATGGGACAGACTTGACACCTCGTCTTTCAAACCGATATGCCCTTTAAATTGCATTTTATGCAAATCAATAAGATATAGATTATCACTGTAAACAATAATATTGTTCAGATGGAGATCATTATGCACTACCCCTTGTGCCTTTAACGTCCTGAGAAGATCTGCAAGCTTCAACAGGAGCCCTGACCGATCTTTGCTTTCAAAGAATACGTTGACAAAGGTGTCTCCCTCTATCCGTTCCTGGACTATATATGAACCTTTGTCTGAAATGCCGTACCCGAGCGGTTCAGGGGTCATAACAGAGAGTGCAAGCAGCCTTTTCCCTGCTTTGTATTCTTTCTTGCCCCTTGGCGATACCTTATTCCTTATATAACCGGAAACGTTCTTTTCCTTGAAGAATTTTATAAATATTCCTTTGCCCTTATAATCGCAGGCAAAATAACCTCTTTTCATTTCTTCTTGAAAGGGAAGATCGCTCAATGCGACAATCAGCCCGTTTTCATCTAAAAACCACTTTATGCTGTCGGTTGTTTGAGATTTCATATGCTGCCTATTATTTCAGCTACTTTAGAACCCCAGAGCTTCAAAGAATACTTTGTTTCAGCAAACTCCCTCGCTGCCTTTCCCATATTGTTTCTTAAAGCTGCATTATTTGAGAGCATCTCAACAGCATCTTTCCAGCCGGGCAGATCATTCCGTAAAAAACCATTTACCCCGTCTTTTATTATATCATTTGCAACACCAACGGGATGAGCTATAGACGGAAGTCCTGTTGCCATATACTGAATGAGCTTGAGCCCGCACTTGCCCTGTGACCATATATCGTCCCTTGCAGGCATGATCCCTGCATCAAAGCTCAAGAGTAATGATTTTTCTTTGTCTTTCTCCCACTTTTCAAATACTATCCCTTCGCTCTCCATGCCGGAAGGCTTATCTGCCACAAATTTAAATATTACATTCCCGTTGTGACGAAAAGAAAGAAAAAGTTCTCTAATATCAGATATATATTTTAATGTGGAACTGCTTCCCATCCAGCCGACTACAAGGGGGCCATGTTCTTCATGTACTTTCACCGGGTATTCGTCAGTATCGACAACTGTAGGTACGTAATATGTACCTGCGTTTTTGTACTTTTTTGCTTCACTTAAGAGAAAGGGGTTTCCGCAAAATACCGCATCAGCACATTTCACAGTCATTTTAAAGCGGGACCTTCTGGTTGTGCTCTCTTTCCTTGTGCCGTACATGACTGCATCATCATAATCGTATACGATCTTTTTTGCACACTGCCTTAAGGCAAAGAGTTTCAGGGGGTTTAAAAGCAGTCTTTGCAGATAGACCACATCAGCCTGGCTTGCATGTTTTAGTATCTTTGAAAAATTGGTTCTGGTGGTAAGTAGCTCAATTTCAAACCCCTTTTTTTCAAGATACGGGAAATATTGATGAATTCTGTAGCCTTTCGGATTTTCACTGTTAAATATATTGTGGGTAAAAAAGAGTATTTTCATTAAGTTACCGGGGCTAACGTCGCCCCCTCCACCGGCATAGCCGTCGGAGCCACCCCCTCTCGCTCACCTTGTGAGCTATTTATCACACTGACCTTCATTTAAACCGGGACACCCGCAAGCGGGTACCCGGTCGCCCCCTCTCCTTTCCGTATGCACGAAGGATGTCCGCTCACGCCGGGACGCAAGTAAATGCATTTACGTCCTGCGTCCGAAGGAGTATAGCGACTGAACGTCCTTCTTCTCTCGGTTAAATGGGAGCCACCCCTTCTCACTTACCATACAAGCTGAATAAACTCTTTGCATATGTTCATAATTTTATGAGTTTTTAATATAACAAAACCACCTGGCACAATCAATAATATTCCCATGGTCCTTAACATCCACATCTAAAGCCCTGAAAGTTCACACTACGCGGTTTCTGCTTAAAGCTAAATATTTCTTCCCGAAGTTCACACTGCGTGGCTTTTGCCTGAGGCACAAAGCTCCTGCCTGAGCTAATGATCCTCAAAGGCTACCTTGTAGTGCTGTATTTGAAGTGGTAATAACAGTATGCTCCACCCTTTGCTGTGCGAGAAGATCCTGTGTAGCTCTATTAGCGTATCGCTATGTTCCGGTTGACATAATAGTTTTGGCTGCTATAACAGTATTAGGCACCCGCAACTTTAGCGCCCTGTGTATATTACGCTGGGATGGGATGGAGTAGAGGGAAATGACCGAACGGCAAAACGTATACCGGCTTTTATTGTGTTCGGCTTTCTATGTTCTAAGGAGACAGTAACGGAGTCGAGCTTTGTAGAGGATACATCTAAAATGCCACTATGAAGCCTCCAAGGTGATTCTCGGAACTGTGCAGAGGCTTTTTTGATTTGAGTCTTTCAAATCATAAGAGAGGAGGTGATGAACATAGTTGCTAAGAATTATTTGGTAATGGGCCAAGTTGCAAATGTGGACATGATACCGGTCGGCGATGTAGAAGGGTATTCATTAGCCATATTTGAGCGCAGAGATCTGGGGCAAGTAGACAACGAGGTTGCAGTGGTAACATCATGGGTTCAAGGTGACCTTATAAAAGGAAGCGGTCCTATGCGAGGATATACGCGGTACGTTCATGAGGATACTTCAACAATTATTTCCAAGACTCAATATACCTCCATGTGGAGTTCTGAATTGAAAACCGGCCTTTATGAGGAGAGCAAAAGAGAGTTTGTTATGGACACAGACCGGTTCACAGGAATCAAGGGTGGCTCATTCTGGAAGGGTAAACAGGTTACCCCTATATCCAAGGAGACAAGAAGTGATTGGATTGTTCAGGGCACCATGACCTACACCCTACTTTCCGGGTAATCCAAGGGACGGAAAATCTGGATTAGCCGGCTTTAGATTCAATCGAACCGGAGAGACACGGGATGAGGAGTATGTGGTATAGACCTTATGCTGCAAATATTTAGAAATTAGGAGGTTTGAAATGTATATAAGAATGACTTTTTTCAAGGTTAAACCGGGCACAATGGATGAATTGCGTAATGTCTATGTTAATGAGGTAATTCCAGCCCATAAGGAACACAAAGTTCGTTTTGTACATTTAATGGAAGCACTTGATTCGAAGGATGTGGGCATTTCTGTGACAGCATGGGATACCAAGGGTGATCTTGAAACCTATCAGAAAAGTGGGGATTACCAGAAAATTCTTTCAAAATTTCGGTCACTGCTCGCCGAGGACCCAACCATGAATTCATATGAGGTCACCGCAAGTTCTGAACCAATAATATTGCGAATCTTTTAGGAGGTATCATGGTTATACTTTTTGTGCAACACTGAATCATTATATGCGGTGTTGCACAAAAAGTCTCGAATGTCATTTTGAAGGTCCTTGGAAAACGACTCGTCGAGGCTTTTTCAAAGGACCTTCAGCCTATTATGTTTATCAGAAAAGGTTTACAGGGGTTTTGATACCAATTCGCCTTCAATCATATAACTTCGTTGCCTCCTCTTCGCGCTCCTCTATTTCTGGGACACCCGCAAGCGGGTACCCGGTCGCCCCCTCCACAAGCAAAGAACGACCCGCAAGCGGGTACCCCGGCCTCCCCTTCTCGCTCACTGTGTGAGCTAATGCCTGCGTCGGCTCGTCGTCGTCGCCTCGTTCTATGCATGAAACCGAATTGGTATGAGTTGGCACAATACTCGAATTACGGAAAAGTAGGTGCAGCAAGTAATTTTGCTATCTTAATTTTGAAAAAATAGAAGTAAGAATTTTATCAGCTGCTTTCCTAAGTTGATACTGCGTGGTTTTTGCCAAAGACGCTGCTTTCTTACCGAAATGCACACTGCGTGGCTTTTTCCTGAGGTACAAGCTCCTTTCTGTTATCAACGGATTTGATAAAATGAGAGAGATACTTGCTTCCAAATACAAAGCTGCTCTATACGCATTCGAGGGAGTCTATTGAATACCGAATGAAATGTGCAAATGCCTGGCGGATTGTTTTCTGTCCCTGGAAAACACGGCTGTCTTCCTGTAAACAGATACCAAAAGATTTTCTTTGAAATACAACGTTACAACTCGTAATACACTGAAAAGATTGTTCTCACACGTGAGGATAAATCCATGAGTAATCACCGATACAATCAATCTCTTTTGTCAACTAAGGTTTTCAGAACCTCAGAATCAGGTATTTCCCTATTTACTGGTTGGTCAGAAAGAGATAGAATGCAGCATAAGAAAATGATGCCATGAAAACACCAAACCTTTTTAAAGTACTAAGACGAATTCTTCCACTTGCTGCTATTTTCATTATCCTTATTTTTTCAATTTCAGTTTTCGATGTTCAGGGTAATGACGATGGCTTGTATTTTCCGTGGTCACAATATCTGAGTTCAGATGACCAGGATGATGATCCGGGTCTTGATGAGGGCGGTGCATGTACAGACATCAACGCCGAGATGTTTGCTGACATTCCCGAACCTCAATTATCGTCAGAACATTTGCTCAAAAGAGAAGCCGGGTTGCAAGTTCTCACCTGCATTATTGCTTCACACACTAACAGAGCACCTCCACAAATTTAACAACAAGTAAAAAACTCACAAAAATCACAATTAAAGAGCAGTGTTACATTCAGGGTTAGTTTATCGTAATATCCTCGGTTATCAACATAGCCGGGTTTACCACGGCAACTGAATGAAGAACTAAATAAAACTATATAGAAGGAGAAAAGAAATGATGGAATTCAGATTAACCAAAGAACAGGAGATGTTCAAACGAAGTATTCGTGAATATAGCGAAAAAAACATCTTTCCTCGCGCAAGAGAGATTGATGAGAAAGAAGCCGGTATTCCCGAAGATATCATCCAGGGGCTTTCCGATCTGGGTGCATTTGGCTGTTGCATTCCGGAAGAATATGACGGCTGCGCCGTGCCTGGCCAGGGCCTCCAATATGCCAACATAGCGATTCATGAATTGGCAAGAGCCGAACTGAGCATGTCTCTGCCGGTTTATGCATTGCTGACAATTGGCTGGGGCGGATATTTCCTTAATGTTGCTGCCAGTAAGGAACTGAAACAGGAGATTTTACCGAAGATTGCCTCAGGTGAATGGCCCTGGGGTATCAATGTGACCGAGCCGGGTGGTGGCTCCGATGTTGCTGCTGTCAAATGTCAAGCTATCAGGAAAGACGACAAGTACATCCTCAATGGTGAAAAAGCATATATCAGTCTGACCAATGAAAGCCAGACCAAGGGCGGCGGACACAGCAGCCTTCTCGTCACCGATCCTGCAAAGGGCCTCAAGGGCGGCATGTCGATGTTTGCCATTATTCCGAACCAGTTGAAAGGCATGACATCCCACGTTTACAAGGATATGGGCCGTATGGGGCTTTCCACCGGTGGCTTTGTCTACAAGAATTCGGAATTGGACAAAAAGTATCTGATTGGAGAGGAAGGTAAAGGTTTCTATCTGGCCATGGAAGGGTTCAATCCTGCCAGAGCGCTGGTAGCTGCGGCATGTCTCGGCGGCGCGGAAAAATGTCTTGAAATCGCAGTTGATTACGCCAAGCAGAGATATGCATTCGGACGCCCGATCAGCAGATTCCAAGGCATATCCTTTGATCTGGCAGAGGATTACCACAAACTGGAAATGGCAAAACTGATGCTGCAAAAGGGCTGTTGGATGATTGATACATACTATTCCGAACCGGGCAGTTTTACTCAGAAAGACATCAATATTGTTATTGCCCAGTGTAAGCTGGAAGCGCCTCTTCTTTCGGTTGAGATTGCAAAACATGCGATTATGGTTCTGGGTGCCTTTGGCTACACTAAAGAGTCTCCTCTTGAGATGGCGATGAGAGGCCTCATGTCGTACGTATCCGGTGCTGAAGGAGCATACAACATCATGAAGACGATTATTGCCAGGGATGCTTTCGGCCCTGAATTTGTCGACAAGTAGCGGGATTATGTAACTTATTTTACAAACCTCGAACTAAGGGTAAGGGACAGTTCAAAATTGGATGGGCGGAGCTTTTCGTCCCTTACCGTGGGCAGGGTGAAAACTCAGTCCACGAGACCCGGTTTGTTGCTTACCGGAAACGGTGTAAGGTTATTGTGCAGGTAAAGAATGATATGAGGAAATGCAAATGGATAAATTTGAAGTTATTATAGTGGGTGGTGGATTAGCTGGTTTAGCGGCTGCATATACCCTGGCTTCTGATGGGCTCGAAGTGCTGATCGTGGAGAGGGGAGATTACTGTGGCGCCAAGAACGTCACTGGCGGCAGGTTATATCTCAATCCCATCAGACAGCTATTGCCCGATATATGGGAGGAAGCTCCTCTGGAGAGGCATGTCTGCCAGGAGAAAATCACGATGATGACAGATACTTCATCGACTACTATGACGTTTGCCACACAAGCGTTCAGGGAAAAACCTTATCATAGTTATACGATTCTAAGGGCGAACTTTGATAACTGGTTTGCTGACAAGGTAAGCGAGGCAGGCGGCGTTATCATCACTAAGAATAAAGTGGATGATCTTATCATGGAAAACGGTAAGGTTATAGGAATAAAAGCAGGAGAGGATGAACTTGGCGCCGATGTAGTACTTGCTGCCGATGGAGTAATGTCGGTCATTGCAGAAAAAGCAGGTCTGAGAAAGCCGCACGTACCCCAGGGGTTTGCCGTGGCTATTAAGGAAGTCATTGAGCTGGCGCCCCGGATTATTGAGGACAGGTTTAACCTGAATGATGGGGAAGGCGCTGCCAATGTGTTTATGGGATCAATCAGTAAGGGCATGTTCGGAGGAGGATTCCTTTACACTAACAGAAACAGCGTATCTCTTGGATTGGTAGTAAAAATATCGGACTTGTTGCACAAAGAACCGGCGATTGATATGCCCCAGCTTTTTGAGGATTTTAAAAACCGTCCTGAAATCAATACCCTGATCCAAGGGGGAGATTCCATCGAATATTCGGCGCATGTGATTCCCGAAGGTGGGATGGAGGGCGTACCTCAACTTTTTGGTGATGGCATACTCGTCTCAGGCGATGCAGCCGGATTTGCGCTAAATGCCGGTCTTACTGTCAGGGGGATGGAGTTTGCTGTTGCTTCAGGAGTGCTGGCAGCAAAAGCTATCAAAAACGCCAGGGAAAATAATGATTTTTCAAAGCAATCACTTTCTTATTACAAAAAACTGCTTGAGGATAGTTTTGTTTTGAAAGACCTGGCTACGTTCAAAAATGCTCCGATGTTTCTCGACAATCCAAGGCTATATAATGTTTACCCGAATATAGTGAGCGACGTACTGGAGAAGGTTATGTTCATCGGGGCCGACCCAAAACGCAAACTATCTGCTACGGCAGTCCGGGAAATGAGGAGTAAGTTCAGATTTTCAATGATCAAGGATGTTTTTGGGGTGTTCAAGCTATGAAAACACAAATAAATGTTAAAGAAAAATTGGGATTGGATACCATTAAAATCCACGAGGAAAAACATATCTCTGTGGATCAGATGGTTTGCAAGAGTTGTAAGGGAAGATACTGCCTCCATGTTTGTCCGGCACAGGTGTATACGCTGAACAAGGAAAACTTAGTGGTGCTTGATTTGGATGGTTGTCTCGAATGCGGTACATGCCTAATTGCCTGTACTCCAAAGTCTATAAGCTGGGAGTACCCCCGCGGCGGTTTTGGTGTTCAGTTCAAATGTGGATAGAATAAAGCAGAAAAGGAGTAATGATGAATTTCATTGTTTGTTTAAAACAGATTGTTGACCTTCAGCAGGTCAGAATTAAGAAGGATACGAGAGAAGCAGTATTGGAAGGTTTGCCGTTTTTATTCAGTGACATGGATATGAATGCGCTGGAGGCCGCAGTAGGAATAAGAGAAAAAGATGGCGGAAAAGTAATTGCCTTGTGTATCGGTAATACAAAACTGAACGATACCATAAAAGATGCCCTGGCACGTGGTGCGGATGAAGCTGTGTTGATCATTGATCCTGTCTTCGATAATCTCGATTCCAGGGGGAAAGCAGAGGTTCTGGCAACATCCATCCAGAAAATGGGTCACTATGATGCCATATTCATGGGTGAAGGTTCTGCTGATAGTTATTCGGGCCAGACATGCGGTAGACTTGCGGAACTGCTGGATATACCGGAGATTAGTTATGTCAGCAAGCTGGAATTCACCAATGGAAAGGCGAGAGCTACCCGGAGTATGGATGACTGTTATGAGGTTGTAGAGTCATCATTGCCGGCAATGCTTACTTTCACCAGCGAAATCAATTCGCCCAGGATACCATCTCTGATGCAGATTGTGAAAGCCGGTAAGAAACCGGTACAGTTGTGGAAGGGCGTTGATCTTAATGTCCCGGCCGATAAACTTGCGAAAGAGGTTGAACTTGTAAGCAACATTGCGCCGGCAGAACAAAGGAAGATGTTGATATTTGAGGGAGAGGCGAAAGATGTTGCAGCCAGCGTTGTTGATTCGCTTATTAAAGAAGGAGTATTAGGGAGGTAACTATGTCAGGGATATTAATATTTAGCGATAAGGATCAGGCAGCCTACGAGCTGCTTTCCAAAGGGAAAGAGATAAAAGCTGCCCTTTATCAACCGAGAAAGGAAGACTATCCAAGGGGCTCCCGTTTCCCGTTGGCCGCGGCAATCCTGGGAAAAGGGGCGAGAGAGAGAGCAACGGAGTACTTTGCCTATGGCGCCCAGGATGTGTACATTTCTGAAGCGGATGCGTTTAATGTCTTTTATGCGGATGTTTATGCAGATGCTATCTGCCAAATAGCAGACACCTATGGGTTTAATATTGTCGTGATAGGATCGACCCGCAGAGGGAAGGATCTGGCCGGGAGGGTTGCCCAGAAGATGGAAGCCGGCTGCGCGACGGATATAATCGATATCGAATTAAAAGGCAAAGATGTCCTACTGCATCGTTACATGCTCGGTGGCAACACGGTAACTTCTGAGTTGATTAAAACACCAAAGAAGGTTTTTGCAGTTATGCCCAAGGCATTTGCGCTGGGAGAAAAACAGCCTGTCGATGGTAATAAAATTATCGAACCCGATCTCAAGGTGAAGGACTCGAAGTACACGCTGCTAGAACGAAAGGAAAAGGTAGGGGAATCCGTCAATCTGGAAGATGCACAGACATTGGTCTGCGTGGGTAGGGGTTTGGACAAGAAAGAAGATATCTCTATCATTAAGGATCTGGCTAAAGCCCTGAAAGGAGAAATAGGATGTACAAGGCCTCTGTCACACGATATACGGTGGTTGCCTGAGAACCGAGAAGTCGGGTTATCCGGTAAAAAATGCAAACCCAACCTGTGCTTCTCTGTTGGAATATCGGGGCAAATCCAGCATACGGTAGGTATCCGCGATTCTAAAATAATTGTGGCGATCAATAAAGATAAAAGTGCTCCTATTTTCAAAATAGCCGACTATGGTATTGTAGGTGATCTTTATGAAGTGATACCGAAAATAGTTGAGGAAATAGGTAAGTTGTAGTTAATGTTTTCGCATTTGCCTTTTTCCCTTGGGCTGTACCAACTTTGAGTGGGTTTGTTGGTGCAGCCCAAAACAGCTATTGATTACAAATTGTATAATTTGGCCCTGATTGGGGTTACCCCTTTTAAGGGTTACATCTATCATTGAAAAAGAAGCTGACATGGAGGTTGTTGCAGAAACGAGCGATATCATGAGAATTAATAAGACCGGCATAAAGAGCACGGAAGAGATTCAAAAGGTCATCGGGATATAGCCGGGGATGTTTGGAAGTAGAATTCAAATATTAGTCAACACAAACAATTGTTTTGGAGGATATGTGGCAATCCGTTTCAATTTATTCTGTAAAAAACCAACCCGTGATAACATACGGGTGGACGTCGATTCGCATTTATGAAAGGGGTATGATTATTTGCTTGCAGGTGTTGCCCTTAAAACGTGAAACACGCATATACGATCCTGACATGTCGTATAGCTATGTTGTTAGTTCTATATAGATGTTATCAAAAACCAATAAAGGAGGCAAAGATGATAGGTACAGAAGAGGGAAGTGTTTATAAAATGATCGAAGTGGTAGGTGTAAGCTCAACTTCATGGGAAGATGCTGCGACGAACGCCATTAGAACCACCAGCAAATCAATTCATGATTTACGTATTGCTAAGGTACTTGAGCAGGATATCGTAATAGAAGAGGGCAAACCGACAAGATACCGCGCAAAACTTAGTATCTCATTCAAGTATCATGGGGACAAATAAGCTTGCTTAAACAAAAATGTTAAAAAAGATGGGGTTTAAAAAAGCCATGCGAATAAATGCAAATGGTTATGAAAGACATAACACATTTATTGTAAGTCTGGCTAAAATTCATTTCAAGTAAGGGGGATATTATGGAAAAATATGTGTATTTTTTTGGTGGAAATAAGGCGGAAGGCGGAGATGACTTTAAAAATCTGTTGGGCGGAAAAGGCGCAGGACTTGCAGGGATGGTAAATCTCGGGATACCTGTTCCTCCTGGTTTTACTATAACCACAGAGGCATGTGTTTACTTTTACAAGCACGATGAGACATTCCCCGAAGGCCTGAAAGAACAAGTGGTTAAG
>JAPLKB010000003.1 GCA_026388275.1 Pseudomonadota bacterium | reverse complement strand
TGTTGCCAAAGAGCACGCAGGGGAAATTATTATAACCCGGACCGGCTAATCCACATGTGAGAAAAAGAAACAAAGTCAAACAAACATGTATAGGGAGATTTATTTTCTGGGGAAGGCGCTATCATCGTTGGCTTCGTCATCTGCTCCTCCGACGTACTATTATAGTACGCCTACGTCGCCTCTTCCTTGCCGCCTCGATTTCATCCTTGATTTAGAATTGGAATCAGTCAACAGGTCACGGTTGATGTGCAAGAGCGCTTGCATACATATAAAAAAACGCCTTTCCCGGGGCAGGGAAAGGCGTTTTTTTATTAAAGGAGGTTGACTACCACTTAGGCATTGGCAGCTTTTTCGGGCTTTCCCAATCTTTCAGCGGATGCATCCACTTTGCACGATTTACAAAATCATCATGTGCAAGCGGCACCGGTGGGTGGCAGACCCACAGCGGGTCAAAGGCATCTTTTACTTTCAGGAGCCATTCATGGTAGTTAGGGCCGTATTTAGGTCCTGTCAGGTACAAAGGCTGGTGAGGTCCCAGCAGGGATGTATAGAATCTTTCTCTTATGTTCATCTTTGCAGTTTCAAGATAGAAGTGGTCAACACCTGTTGTGTCCTCATCCTGATCCCAGTAAACAAGGAATTCAGAGTAACCCTGATGCCCAAGCTCAAAACTCTGGAACCATCCAGGATCGCCGTTATCAGGCATAAGGGGCGGCGTATATTTTCTCTTGAGGTCTGCGTAGTTCTCTCCATGTTGTGTTGCCTGTGAAAGTGTTTCGATGATATAATCAACAGACACATAAGAGCCGCACATGAGCCACATACCTGCCGAATCGGCGTTTTTGATCCACGATTCATCGGAGGGTTTTGTGGGACGAGGAATACCGCCCAGTTCTGCCATAATATCGTTTAACACATTTTCATCGTACTGCATCTGCTCTTCGGAGGTAAAACCAACAAGAAGTACACGGACGATAAAGAAATTCTTGATTGTTTCTTCTGTTTCCTTACCCCAGATTTCCCAGAATTCCTCTTTGCATTCGGCCTTGGCAATAGCACGCCAGAAGAGCGGGACTTTTGTTACAGCACCGGCAATCTCAGCCTTGCCGATTTCAAACATGGCTTTTACCTGGGCTGCCTTGTTGGGCATCTGAAAGTTCACCCATTTGACGCGCTTTGGCGGCAGTGCAAGGGCGGTATTCGGTGCAATGCCTGTAGGCACAAGCGGTTCCGGCTGGAAAGGAAGTGTTTTTATTGCCATTTTTGTTACAATGCCGAGGCAGCCGCGAAGTCCGGTGAAGCCCCTTAAGAGTCCCCGCAGGTCAGGTCCGGGTCCATCGCCCCAGAAGGGATCATTTCCTTCTGCAAGAGAACCCATTTTGACTATTTCGCCGTCAGGAAGTACAAGCTCTGTCCCGAGGATACGCCTGTGTGGAAGACCTATTCTGTGGCTTAACGGGGACCAGCCGTCGCCGATCAGGTTCGCTATAGCTGAGGCCTGTGCTCCGCCGCCGCCGATAACAACATATGCGCCTTTGTTCAATGCTTCCTGCTGAATCGGGGAATAGATCACGCCGGAGCCTACGGTAATAAAAAAATGCTTTTCATCTATCTCAAAATCATTCATCCTTTTTAAATCGATAAGCAGCTCATTTTCCACATGGCAGTGGGAACGAGGTCCGTAAAAACCTGTGCTGTATGGTACATAAGCAACTTTGTAACGGTTGCATATCTTTACGATCTTTGAAACTTCTTCGGTAGTTCTCGGCATAACAACGGCACCGGGAATTGTGGTCATCACCTTTTCGTATCCAAGGCCGCTTTCGTATCCTCCAGGCCCTGACCGATACCCTTCGCATACTGCCGGGTCATCAGAGGTATACTTGGAACCTGCCACCACTTCTATTGCTTTATATGCTTGTTTTTGTATACTCATAGTCTGCCTCCTTATATTTCCGCTGCAGCAAGGATAATTTCAGTAATATCCATCACCTTCACATTGTCCCCGTTTTCTTCAGCTGCCTCACTGAAATTGCTTTTACACCAGGGGCAAGCAGATACGAGAACTTCAGCGCTCACTGATTTTACTTCATCAAGCCTGTGATTTGCCGCAAACTTTGCAAGGTCCGGAAATGCCTCTTTTGTACCTCTGCCGGCACTGCAGCAAAATGCGTTTTCTCTTATTCTCGGCATTTCAACAAACTTGGCACCGGGGATGGCATTTAATATGTTTCTTGACTGGGTGTATAATCCTGTTGCCCCGCGTCTTCTTTTAAGTGCGGGGCTTACCATACCCATCCATCCGCGCTCTCCGCTCCATGGTGTCCAGGGGTCTGAAAGCCGGCTTACACCGCATGCATCGTGGTAGGTAAAACGAACATCAACAGGCTTCGTCAATTTGAGTCTGCCGTTTTTAATTGCCTCATCGGCAACCTCAATCAAATGTACCACCTTGAAGCCAAGGTCTGATGTAGCAATATTCAACATCTTTGGATAATCGACCTTCCACATGCGATAACATTCGGCGCAGCTTGTTACCAAAGTCTTTGCGCCTGATGCCTTTACCGCATCTATGTTGCGTTTCGCAAGCTCTCTTGCATCGTCAATCATGCCGACTGAATAGAGGGTATTTCCGCAGCACCATTCATCCTTCATAAGCATGAACTTGCTGCCTGAAGCATTCAATATCTTTGCTGTTGCCTTTGCAATATTCTGATTTGCATAAGAGGCGGAGCAGCCTGCAAAGTACAACATATCTGCCTTCTCAGCAACTTTAATGTCTTTTGCGATCCATTTATTTCTATTTTCAGCTATTGAACCGAACTGATTATGTTTTGAGGCAATATTTTTTGCAATCTTCTTATGGGCCGGCATAGGGCCTGCTCCATCCTTTACGGCTTTAACCCTTAAAGCTTCGAGTGTCAGTTCTACTTCAAGGTCAAGATTACGCTTGCATCCCACATCACAGGCGCCGCACAGCGGGTCGGCGTAAATGATTTCAAGGAGCTTGTCGGTCCATTTCAGCTTTCCTTCGTTAACAGCCAGGCCTATTCTCATCTTCCCGAAGGCACCATAGGAATCGAAATCGTTCCAGAGATTGCTCGGGCACCTTGTGGAAAAATTTACACCCGGCATATAGGTATGTTCAACCCAATAACATCCCTTGCACTTAATGCAATGGTCCATGTCATAGACAAAATTGTTTAAATCGTTTACATCTAAAGCTACTTTAGTTTTTGGTGTATCATACATTTCATCTTTTCGCATCTTATCCTCCTTAGAAGCACAAATTGCCGGGGTTCATAATATTGTTCGGGTCAAATACCCCTTTTAACCGCTTCAGTGTCATGGTATAGCTGGCAGCGCGCTCATACACTATTGAGGCAAGAGCTCCATATGGCCTTGGAAAGAAAGCCCCTTCATTCAACAGGGCGTTTGCAGCGTCAATATAAAGATCAGCTACGAAAGCTTTTTCGTTTTCGTCTTCAGGGTCATAGAAGAAGCTGAATTCGACCTGGCATGCACGGTTATGCTCTATAGGCTGTATATAGCTTCCGATATCAGCTACAGGATAGCCATATCCGGCAGCTACTGTTTCCATAATATCCATGTACATCGGAACCTGATTCGGTTTGGTAATAAAGAAGAGGTTCTGGCACCCGCCTCTGACGGTGTTTTTCCAATAAGGAACGTCTGCGGGCCACGGTTTTCTCAACATAGGGAGAAGCTGTTTTCCAAGGCCGGGGAAACCGGGGAGGTTGTCTACCAGACCCATTTTCGGAAATTCATTTTTCAAAACCTGTGAAAGAAAATTTTCCTCATAGGCTATCTTTTCTTCCGGTCTTCTCATTAAGCCGCTTATAACCAGTATCAATGTCCAGGGGGGTAACTTGGCACAGAGGCTTTCAAAGTCTCCAAGTCCTTTGCCTGCAGCTATTGCAGCAAGATCCACATTATTGAGAAGGAGGCATTCCTGGCCTATTCTGCGAGGCAGGATCCGGTAGAGAAACTCCATTGCATAAGACAAGTCATTAACAGGGGCAAAATAGATTTTGTCTATCCTGGGAATTGACTCAGCCTTTAAGCTTGCCCATGTAACGATGCCCATTGTGCCCTGTGCAGCCTGGAAAAACCGGTAAAAATCAAGACCGGGTCCTGACGGGTTTGCTCCTCTTGATTTGGATTCAGGAAAACCATTAACACTTGCGGAACCGCATCTGAATAAGTCGCCATTCGGCCAGACAACTTCAATGGATTGCATTGGTTCGCCGTAATCATAAACTACATTTGTCGGAACTTCCCGCTCAAGTGTATCAGTGAGGGGAGAGCGGTTTCCCGGTGGAAGCAGCGGCATAATCGGCCTTAAACCTTTCTTTGCCAGTTCTGTCACAAGTTGTTCCCATGTTACACCTGCTTCAAATCTTACCAAGCGGTTATCTGTATCTATTTCCAGAATCTTGTTCATCCTTGATAGATCGACTACGACACCGCCCTGTTTGGGTATTGTGCATCCGTGAAAGTGTACCTTTGAGCTTACAGGAACCACAGGGATATTGTTTTCATTGCACCATGCAACAACTTTCCCTACTTCTTCCGAGCTTCCCGGCCATGCCACGACTTCGGGCATTCCAGGAGGAAGAAGGCTCTGATCCTGTGAATACTTTGAGCAGTCTGTTTTGCTGTCACTCACGTAATCCTTGCCAACAATTTTTGCAAGTTCATTCTTGGTTTGCATTGTACCTCCTTGTTCTTGACTTTTTTCTGCTTATTTTTTATTGCCGTAATTCTTCTACCAAAATTTGCCGCCCCTGAAATTCTTTTCTGAAATCTTATTAGTTTGACGGGGAATTGATTTGAATACCCACATGCTGTCCATTTATCCTTGATAACACACTGCGAATATTTAGTCAATACATTTATTATCAATTAATTGTCTATTATCTGGAATATTGTTCCACAAGTTGGTATAATAAATTTTGCTACTGCATAAATTAATATAAAGGTTTTATTTAAGGTGGAAATATGGGAACAAACAACTACCGAAGCAACCTGAGTGCTGATGAGAATGTGTTGATGTCTTTTGTAAGAGCAGCGGAAACATTTAAACGAGTGGTGTCATCCATTTTCAGGAAGCACAACCTTTCCTTTCCGCAGTATAATGTACTGAGAGTGCTGGATGCTTCTGGCAACGGCCAATGCAGGATAACTGAAGTAAGTCGTATTATGCTTGTCCCTGGCGCCAACATGACCGGAATTGCAAAGAGGCTGGAGAAAAATGGTTTTATCGTAAGAAAATCAGACCCTACCGATGATCGGGTAACCATACTTGAAATTACTTCAAAAGGAAAGACAACGCTTATAAGCATAGAAAATGAAAGAGACGAGTACATGCATGCAATGTTGAAGGATTTCGCTGATGAGGAAAAGCAAGAGCTCCTTGATAAAGTCAAACGTCTAATTAAAAACAGCAGGCAGATATCATAATGCCAAACAGAATTAATTATTCAGCACTGATTGTGAATTTTCATTAATGACTATCTGTGTTCCAGTGTCTCTTTTACCTTTATAAGGAAGTTATTTATTGTAAATGGTTTTTGAATGAAGTTCAAACCCTCGGTCAAAATACCCCGGTGAGCTATTATGTCTGAAGTATAACCGGACATATACAGGACTAGAATGCCTGGCTTCATTTTTTCGATCCGCTCTTTTAATTCCTTGCCGTTCATTATAGGCATGACTACGTCAGTGATAAGAAGGTGTATGTCCCCTTGGTATTTTTCGCAAAGCATGATAGCTTCTCCTGCCTGCCTTGCAGCCAGCACACGGTATCCGTATGTATTGAGAAGGTCTCTGCATATTGCCAGGATCTGTTCCTCATCTTCTACCACCAGGATTGTTTCGCTTCCTCTCAAGGCAAGCGGCGTTTCCCTTTCTTTTTCTTGAACAACCTCGCCTTGATAGCGTGGAAAGTATATCTTGAATGTCGTACCTATCCCGGGTTCGCTGGAAACATCAATAAATCCGTTGTTTTGTTTAACAATCCCGAAAATTGTAGAAAGACCAAGCCCTGTGCCTTTGTCCTCTCCTTTGGTAGTGAAGAATGGTTCAAATAAGCGCTCCAGTGTTTTATTGTCCATTCCTGACCCGGTGTCGCTTACTGTAAGGACAATATAATCGCCTGGTAAAGCTCCTATATGCCTTATGCAATATATTTCATCAAGGACAGTATTGCATGTTTCAATAATAAGTCTTCCCGTGTCAGGTATAGCATCGCGTGCGTTGACTGCAAGATTTACAAGTACCTGATCGATTTGGGAAAGGTCCATTTTTACCGGCCAGAGATCTGTTTGCGGAACAAACGTGAGATCAATGTCTTCTCCGAGAAGACGACGAAGCATCTTTTCGCTGTCGGCTATGATCTTGTTTAAATCCAATACCTTGAGTTCAATGATCTGCTGCCGAGAAAAAGCCAGCAACTGCCTGGTAAGGTCTGCCGATTTGCTTGCTGCCTTCAGCATTTGTTCCACTTTGAGATAAAGCGGATCTACAGGACTGAGTTCTTTTTTTGCCAGTTCACCATACCCGATGATAACACTCAGCATATTATTGAAATCATGGGCTACGCCGCCGGCCAATCTTCCCACAGCTTCCATTTTCTGGGCATGGAGAAACTGTGCTTGTAAGCGTTCCTTTTCTTCTTCAGCCTGTTTACGTTCAGTAATGTCACGTGCTGACGTAATCACAGCCTGGACATGTCCGTCACTGTCAAATTCCGGAATACAGAGCCAGTCAATCCAGGCACCAAGAGGTAATTGGAATTCCATACGTTGCACTGCACCTGTCTCAAAAACTTTTTTAAGAGTTTCCTCCCATCCTGTGATAAGTTCCTCGGGGAAACCTAATTCATGGAGTGTCTTGCCTATAAATACAGTGCGCGGGATACCCGTATTCTTTTCAACAATAGGGCTGACATATACGTGTCGTAATTCACGGTCAAAGCGCATAATTGTATCATATGAATTTTCAGTAAGGGCCCGGAACTGCTCCTCGCTCTTTCGAACCCCCTCCTCAGCTTTTTTGTATTCGGTTATATCGTTTGCCGTGCATACTACATACTCAACTTCACCCTTCTCATCCAGCTTTGGAGTTCTGGTAATGGCAAGAATGCGTTCCTCACCCCTGTTGTTTAATACCCATTCCTCAGTATATATCGGCTTTTTGGTCTCGAATACAATTCTGTTACCCTCCATAAATTTTTGAGCAACATGGGACAACAAAAACTCATTTAACTTTTTGCCTTCCATGGTATCCTTGGACAATCCCAGGAAATCTGCATGGGCCTTGTTTACGGCGCCATAGGTTTCGATATCGGTAAGATACCATAGTTGTGTAGGTATGGATTCCAGCAACAAAGTTTGCTCTTCGGATTTTCGTTGCAGCGCTCCTTCTATCCGTTTTTGCTCTGTAACATCGCGAATAAAGGAAAAAATATACTCCTTACCGGCAAAGTCACAGAAACTGCTCAAAACCTCTACCGGAAAAATTGTGCCGTCCTTGCGTCGATGTTGCGATTCGATCGCTCCGTAACGACGATGTCCTTTTAACTCTTCCCAGCTTTTTTCCCATGTTTCTGCGGACTGGAATTTTGGATCAAAATCATGTAATGTCATTTGCATAAGTTTTTCGCGGTCATAGCCAAGGGACTCACATGTTGCTTTGTTGACACGCACCACATGTGCGTTCCGGTCAAACCAGATCGTGGCCAGGCCTGAATGCTCGATTGAGAATTCGGCAAGCCGCAGTTGTTCTTCTGCCCGCTTATGTTCTGTCATATCCAGTATTGAAATGACGCTTGCCATATAACGACTGGCTTCATCATATATTACATTCACAAAAGAAATTGCTTCTATTACTTTTCCTGATTTTGTAATGTATCTTTTTTCTTGAACAAAATGGTCTATTTCACGACGTATAAGCTGCATGATCAGTGTCTTGCTCACATCGATATCTTCAGGATGTGTTATATCAGCGGCGCATAACTTGCCGATCAGTTCATCCTCTGTATACTCCAACAACCGGCAAAAGGCCGGGTTTACCTGGAAAAACTTGAGGTCGAGACCGGTGATAGCAATGCCATTGAGTGAATTATTAAAGATAGAACGGTAATAAGCGACGCTCTTTCGAAGGTTCTCCTCTGCCTGTCTGAGTTTTTTTCGCTCCTTTGCCTCCCGAAGTCCCCGCTCAACCGCCATTCCAAGTCGAACCAGACGGTCTTTGATCAAGTAGTCATCTGCCCCGGAGCGCATAGCCTCCACAGCAATCTCCTCTCCGATAGTGCCGGAGATCAGGATAAAAGGCAGATCACGGGTATTGGCCTTAACAATCTCTAAAGCCTCCAATCCGCTAAATTGAGGTATTGCATAGTCTGAAAGGATTATTTCCCAAGTTTTTTCTGCCAGAGCCTCTCGGAGCGATTCAGCGTTGTCAACCCGTTGCCATGTAACGGTATAGCCGAAGCGTTGAAGCTCAAACACCATCAATTCTGCATCTATCTCGGAGTCTTCAATGATCAATACATGTAAATCCTTCAGGGAATGTTCGGCCTCATGCTGAGTTATATTATTTGTCATTAATTCGCTCTCCTGTTCCTACCGGCGTTATATCAAGCGTGTATATGCGAGCTTAGACTGTTGATTTCTTTGTAGATAGAGGTACGCCTTCTTTTATCAAAATCAAGTATGCTATCAACAAAAGCAGAAATATATCCCTGTTCTTTAAGGGCTGATATGATCTTGCCGACAAGCATCCCAAGCTGGTCAGGGTTGGAATAATACAAATTATCAGGCGACCGAAAGCGGTTGAGCAAGCCCTCAACCATTGCGATAAAAATAGTCACGATTTTGGTCGGGATCAGTATACGCCTGCCCTGCAGTTCAAACTCCTTTATAATATTTTCTACAAAGGCTATGAGGCTTACGGTACTGACGTGTTCCAAAAGGTGCCGTATGTAAAAACAGAAGGTGTTGATGTATTTATCCACATCTTCAACATGGGATCCGAGCATTTCTTCAAAGTACATAGTTTCTACAACCTGGCGCAGGGAATGTTCTTTGGGCAGCAGGAGCTTCTTTTTCCCTTCATAACCTGCTTTTGGCAGGTATTCTTCGTGTTCGATATAATCAACACCCTTTTTGAATCCCGGGTTCGCATCGTCCGAATCAAAGAATTTTTGATCAATTGCAATGCCGGATATGTTCATTGTTGTTTCAATCGCATATGCCCTCAGATATCCATCGCCGAGGAAAGGAAGAATAAACCGGTTTTGTTCGGTCATGGCCCGTTCATGGTACCTTGTGACATCTCCCTTTGTGATGGCGCCTCTGAGCCAGAAATCATTGAGTATTCCCCATGTGTAGAACTCTTTTACGGTATCCCGGAACTTTTCAAATTCCAACGATATTATTATTATACTGTCGGACATAAGAAAGATTATTATTCCTGGGTCTTCGATATCGTTAACTTTATTTATTAATTTATCATATTTGCCTGAAAGATCTCCGGAAATGAAACGGGATGTAAAACCCAGCACATCTGCATAACATACGTAGGCATTTTCTATCATAGCTTAACTATCCCCTTGAATGGTTTTACTATTATATACAGGCGCCCGGCGCAAATCAATGCGGTTATAGTCTTCTATATTCCAGCATGACCGAAAAAATGAGCAATCTTTACATTTGTCCACTTTATTCTGCTCGATCAAATATTGTTTTCCTGTCATATCTGTAATATTTTTCTCCGTCATTTCAACAATGCATGGTGGGTCTTTTGATTTACAGCCATGCCTGTTATCACAGTTTATGCAGTATACTTTTTTTGGTTTGATGGCAGCTCCTTTCTGATAAATCAGAGTTTATAAAAATGTTTTTCTGAAAAACGGGTTTAATATCCTCCTTCAAGCCGGATTGAAAATCTCATCCACTCAATCTCCATACAGCCATTATTTCCCGTTCGAAGCTTAAAATCCTCAACAGTTATGGCACCCTGGCTGGAACGTCTGACAGCCTCTATGTCTTCATGTATTATTGACCTGCCAAGTGTTTTGGCATCTATTTTATTCCAACAACAAACAATATTTTCCCATTAGCCTCCGATAAATGTCAATATTTCGATATTAGCTTTTGCAGAAATTCCGCATATGTGATATAATATTAAATAAGCTGTCAAGTGGAAGCTAAAAAAATAAGTGGTGGATTCAGAACGCTAAACAGTCTTGACGCAAGGCAACAGTTGTTGTAAAATATGAATGACAATGAAGATATACACAAATTGGAATGCCCTTTTCCAGTAGAAGGGCATTTTTATTTTTGGAGTTGATAATGACAATAAATAATTTCCCTGAAGTAAAACAGATGATAGATGCAGGAATCGAGAAGGGCTATCTCACAATCGAGGAAATCAATGATTTCCTCCCTCATAACACCTTTTCTCCCGAAGACATTGAAGATGTATTAGACTTTCTTTCAGAATCCGATATCGACATAGTCGAAACGATGAAAGAAAAGGTTGAAACGCATGAAGAGGAAAGTCCGGATTGGCGAGAAACAGAAAGGTTACCTTCAGAAAAAACCGATAACATAATATGGGCCTATTTAAAGGATATCGGGCATGTTTCACTCCTCACACCTGATGAAGAAAACCGGATAGCAATAAAAATAGAGGAAATTGAAAGGAAGGCAAAGAATATTTTATTTGAATTGCCCCGGGCAGTGAATGAGCTTCACGAAATCGGTCTGAAACTAAAAGAAGAGTCCTTAAACATATTGGATGTGATCAACGATATTGATGAAATGAACTATACGCAAAAAGATGAGGAGCATCACAGAAAGAAAACCATATCCTCCATTAAAAATATAAAAAGTCTTCACAAGAAAAAAGAAGAAATTATAAGTAAACTGTCTGGCGCCCATGGAATAAGCAGGAAGGAGCTTCTCAAAGATATCCATAAGATCGAGGAAAAATTAGAAAATGTTCTGCTTAACCTGAAACTCAACAAGAAAGTCATTGTGGAAATCATTAGAAAGGTTACGCGGCAGATGAAGTTTATGGACGATAACGAGGCAGGCATCGTAAGAAAGAAGTTGACGGAACTGAGCGAAATTGACAACAAACTGAAAGCCGTAAAGAACAGGCTCGTTCAGGCAAACTTGAGACTTGTCGTTAACATTGCCAGGAAATACATGAACAGGGGTCTTTCCTTTCTCGACCTTATTCAGGAAGGGAATATGGGCCTTATGAAAGCTGCGGAAAAATATGATTATCAGAAAGGCTACAAATTTTCTACATACTCAACCTGGTGGATAAGACAGGCCATAACAAGGGCAATTGCAGATTATGCACGGACTATCAGGGTGCCGGTTCATATACTTGAAACTACTAATAAGATCAGCAAGGTTACCGTATCCCTCTTCCAGGAATTAGGGAGAAAACCTAATCTTGAAGAAATTTCATCAAAAGCAGACCTTCCCCTGGAGAAAGTCAGAAAAATTATGAAGATCTCAAATGGGACCGTATCAATTGAAACCCCTATCGGAGATGATGAATCCAAACTCGGTGATTTCCTTGCAGATCCAAAAGCCTCTTCACCATTTATGGAGCTTGTGGGAATATCTCTTAGGGAAGAGATAGACAAAGTTTTGTCAACCCTTACCCCAAGAGAAGAAAAGGTGATCAGGATGAGGCTCGGCATCGGCATGAGGGCCGATTCTACTCTGGAAGAAGTTGGTGATGCCTTTGGGCTTACCCGTGAACGTATCCGCCAGATTGAGGCTAAGGCGCTGAGGAAGTTGCAGCACCCGTCAAGGCGAAAGAGACTGGAAAGCTTCCAGGAATAAACAGCTTTTAGCATAAGGTATATACAACCCCTTGAAAGGCATTTGATTCTGTGTCTGCTTTTAAACCCCCTTCCTTTTTTATTTTATTTGTGCTATTTTTTATGTCAGTTTAATAGAAACTATATTATGAAGGTTTACGTGATGATATATACCCTTGTTAATTGATATATGCCCTTGAACGCCAGTTGGCGTTCATATGCAAACCTGTATTTGTCAGAAATTGCCGGGAGTAATATCTTGCTTTGATTTTATTTATTATGTGCTCCCTTGGCCGCAACTGGCAAGTGCCGGTAGCGGTTTTTTTTATTTATAAGGCTATCGTTAAGAAATAAATGTTGAATTTATACTGACATTAAGCAGGTGATGAATCGGATGAATATGAAAGACAAGAGAGCTCATCAAAAGATTGTGTATATGGACAATGCTGCTACGTCATGGCCAAAACCGCCATGCGTGGCTGATTCCATTGTCAACTTTATAAATGAAGTAGGCGCCAATCCCGGACGGTCAGCACACCGTTTGTCCATTGAATCCGGGCGCATTGTCTATACTGCACGTGAAGCAATTGCAGAACTGTTCGGCACACCCGATCCTCTACGTGTTGTTTTCGGGCTCAACGTAACAGAGGCGCTCAACCTTGCCATCCGGGGGCTTTTATCTTCAGGGGATCACGTAATCACCAGTAGCCTGGAACACAATTCAATGATGCGCCCATTGCGGGCAATGGAAAAGGAAGGCGTGGAAATAACCGTAGTGCAGTGCTCGAAAGAAGGTCTTCTTGACCCCGCAGATATCGAGAGGGCAATACGCCCCAATACGACATTAATTGCCTTAAACCATGCATCAAATGTAGTGGGCACCTTGCTGCCAGTCAGTGAAGTCGGCCATATTGCAAGAAAGCATGGTTTGTTGTTTCTGGTCGATGCTGCCCAGACAGGAGGTGCATATCCGATTGATGTGCAGTCATTCTCCATAGACCTGCTTGCTTTTACGGGTCATAAGTCTTTGCTTGGGCCTATGGGCACCGGCGGCCTGATCGTCGGGGAACGCGTTGATACAGCGCGTATGAAGCCTCTTAAGAGAGGAGGAACAGGCAGCTACTCGGAGCATGAAGAACAACCTGATTTTCTGCCCGATATCTATGAAAGCGGAACGCCGAATATGGTAGGGTTGGCAGGGCTGAATGCCGGTGTAAGGTGGATCATGGAGCACACCGTAGATGCAATCCGGGCACATGAAATGCTGCTGACCCAAAAAATGATCGATGGTCTGACAACTATACCGGGTATCACTATATACGGGAGCTGTGATGCAAGTTTGCAGGCACCGATTATCTCTCTTAATATTGCCGGGCTTGAACTGTCAGAAGCAGGGCTGCGCCTTGATGAGGAATATGGCATTCTGTGCCGTGTAGGATTACATTGTTCGCCTGCAGCACATCGTACAATCGGCAGGTTTCCAACAGGAACCTTGCGCTTTTCGCTGGGAATATTCAATACCGAAGAGGACGTAGATATTGCAATTGAAGCTATTGCCCGTCTTGCAAAAGAGGTATGATACCAATTTGCATTTTCCTATACTGCAAATGGTTTTTTAAAGTTTATTCGTTTCCTGAATGCTTTTGAAAGTCTTGTTTCTTGTGATCGATACTGCGTGTTTTTTAGTCTTAGATATAACGCTTCTTCATGAAATCCATGCTTTGCGGTTTTTGCCTGAGGTACAAACAACTTCCGAAACAAACACAGACAGCTTTTAACCATCAAAGTAGCTTTAAAACGGCAATGAATGACCTTAGATTAGGATTTTTCCTTAAGCTCATCCTCGTTATATATGGAGGTGTTAGTATGGAATAAAGATGCTACTATGACTTGCACGGCACTTTATCGCAAAAAATATCTTAAGTAAAGAGACTTTACGCCGATATGAAATAATATATATGTTTAACTAAAAAACAATCAAAAAAATTAGGAGGTTTGTAATGAAAAAAATCTTATGCGGCTTGGTAATGTTGGCGATGGTTATTTGTGGTGTTGTATACAATGTAAATGCCGCGACACTTGATGAAGCGAAATCAATGGCAGTGAAGGCCGCGGGATATGCCAAAGCGAACGGAATGGAAAAGGCGGCTGCCGAATTTAATAACCAGAACGGCCAGTTCAGAAAGGGCGATATTTATATTGTTATGATTGACTATAATGGTAAAGTTATTGCCCACGGCGGATCACCGGCACTTACCGGCACGAGCCTTCTCGACCAGAAAGACCCCAACACGGGAAAGTTTTTTGTCCAAGAGATGATCAGTACAGCAAAGAAAGGGAGCGGCTGGGTAACCTATAACTGGATGAACCCTGCAGCTAAGAAGGTACAACCTAAAAAATCATGGATCCAGAAGATAGAAGGTGTTGACGCTTTTACTATCTGTGGTATCTTCCAGTAATAGAAGTATGTGAGAAGATATCTGAAGATCAAGGATCTTCAGATATCTATCCTTTCGGGAGGGTTAAGTGATGAAGCAATGGCTTGGTAATCTGAAGATGACTACGAAACTCTTGGTCTCACCCGGGACGGCGGTTGCATTCCTGGTAATTTTTGGCATTGTCTCCACGTTCGGTTTCTTTAAGCAAAAATCTGTTCTCGATGATATCTATAACAACAGGTTCAATCATTACAAGATTAGCGCGGGTATTATAGCCGATCTCAGGGATGTCCATGCCAATATCTATAAATTGATGGGATGGATAACCTCCGGCTATGATCAGCAAAGGGTCGAAGGCTTCCGGAATGAACAGTTTGATAAGGTAAAAAAGATAAAAGACATCATAGGAGAAGTTTTAAAGAAAGTGAATCTTACAAAAACAGAAAAAGATGTTTTTAAAAAAACCTCGGAAGATGTGGCTAAATATCAGGACATTCTCCAAAAGGCCATGACGATGGACGTGGTTACAGCTACAATATTGATGAATCAGGCCGATGACACCTTCCAGGTCTTAAGCAAGGATCTGGATAAACTTGTCGAATATGAAAATAAACTGAGTAATGATCTGTACATTTCCGCAGGGAAGACCTTTCATTTTGTCCTTATTTTTGCGGCTATTGTTTTACTGGCAGCATTAGTTTTCTCATACGCGATTAATATGGTTATGAAAGCTATTATACTTTCTCCGATACATAAGACGGTAGATGTCATTGAAAGCGTTGCCCAGGGTGACCTGACCCAAAGGATTGACGTCAATACCCGGGACGAAATAGGTGAGATGGCCACACATTTCAATGCCTTTGTTGAGAAACTCCATGACGCCATTGTGCAGGTTGCCGAAAGCAGCAACGAAGTCTCTTCCGCGGCCGGTATGCTTGACAGTGCCACGGAACAAATGGCAACCGGTGTTGAGGAAGCGGCAATGCAGGCCAATTCGGTCGCCGCGGCAAGCGAGGAGATGTCTAAAACCTCTTCAGAGATAGCCCAGAATTGTGTTATAGCAGCCAAAAGCTCTGAAAAGGCAAATACTTCCGCTACTGATGGCGCGACGATCATACAGGAAACAATCCAGGTCATGAACCGCATCAATGACCGGGTTCGGGATTCAGCGGAAGTGATTAAGGGTCTTGGCGTGCGTTCCGATCAGATAGGTGATATTGTCGGTCTTATAAATGACGTGGCAGACCAGACAAACCTCCTTGCTCTTAATGCTGCTATTGAAGCTGCCCGGGCTGGCGAACACGGCAGAGGCTTTGCTGTAGTAGCCGACGAGGTGAAAAAACTTGCCGAAAGGACAAGCAAAGCCACAAACGAAATCAGGGAAACCATCCACGCCATGCAGTCCGAGACGAAGAAGGCAGTTCGTTCTATGGAAGAAGGAGTGACTGACGTAGGACTGGGAACAGTCGAAGCAGCAAAATCAGGAGATGCACTGAAAGATATCCTCCACCAGATTAATACAGTGTCCTCCGAAATAAATCAGATCGCCGTGGCATCCGAACAGGAAACGGCATCAACGAATGAAATAGCATCGAGCATACAGCAGATTTCAACAGTGGTTCAGGAGACCGCACACCGTATCCAGGAAAACTCTCAGGCCTCGGCGCAACTTGCCGGTCTTTCAAAGACACTGCAGGGTATGGTAGGACAGTTTAAAATATAAACATAGCTGGAGGGATGTTCATCGGGCCCGTACAGATTATCGGGCCCGTACAGATTGCTTCCATTTAACGACCAGGATAACTATCACGTCAGATGCAAAATATGCCCACTGGGCGACAATAACCGGAGAGGGTAGACGGATCGCAGGTCTTGTTTCTTGCACGTTTGATGTTGGTAAATAAAGTCAACATTTCCCCCCGTAATCCACGATTACAGTCAAAAGGCCATATACTTGATATGCAGGTGCAATTAACAAGGAGCCAATAATGAATAGAAAGGATGGCCAACCGACCAATAAAAAAGGCAGGGTAACATGATCCTGCCTTGATAATTGATCGTTTATGATTACTTCCTGAATCTTCTCCTTATTACTGCAAGACTGGCAAGACCGGGAGCAAAAAGAAGCAATGCTGAAGGAATGGGAACAGGGTTATAGAGACTTTTTACTTCAGATGCAGAGAGAGCGTTGTCATAGATCCGGACTTCGTCTATTGTCCCGCCGAAAAACTCCCCGTAATACGAAAATTGACTTCCTAAGCGGGTATAATCTCCGCCAGTTGTTGAGGTGATGGCTCCATCATAAGTTGCGGCCCATTTTCCATCAATAAACAATTTTGATTTTCCGGCAACAGCATCCACAGTAAATGCGTAATGATGCATAAGACCATCGGATGGGAATGCCACACCGGTGGGCCACGAGTTGTCGCCGACGCGAACCCCTCCCCACGGATCGTGTCCAATGTAGAATCCTGGACCTCCGGAATAACCCTGTGAGATCATCTCAGCGTAATCGGTTTTCGGAAGGCTTTCAGCGGCGAAGAGCGCTACGGTGTAACTGCCCGATGTCGGGACTAGCCTTTGGCTGTACTGTACATAGTCGTTGCTCCCGTCAAGGTGCAATACGCCGTAAGCAACGGATGCGCCGTTTGTGAGTGTCCCGTTTGCGCCGCCGACCTGGTCAGAAGCGTCTGTTGTAAATGAATAATAGTGGATCATGCCTGCATAACAGGGTGATGTTAACATACACAGCGCGAAAAAGACCGTAAAAATAAGTTTCATAGGTTTCCTCCACAGACAGTATGGCTTTATCAGAATTATTTGACATTGTATTACAATATAAATTTATTGTCTGTAGGATATGTTATACAATGTATGTAAGTTAAGTACGACAATTATTGTAATATAATGGCAAGATATGGTTACATTTTTAAATTTTCTACCTTTGAATATTCTCAGAACCCATAAGTATACTTGCTTTCAAAGCGTAGTTCTTGGCTTTCTCAACTACATTAGGTACGGCTCCCACGTCTTTGCCACTCTTTTGATATATCCTTCAGGAAGTTTTTTTACAATATCATTATGACCGGGAAGAAGTATATCAACCTTCAGTTCAGCAAGCAGATAAAGGGATTTTTTCAATTCTTCAGGATTTGCACCGAAAAGATCAAAACGGCCTATAGCATTATCTGCATATACCACATCGCCTGGAATCAACACTTCCAAAGAAGGACTATAAAGGGCTATGCCTCCCATCGAATGTCCGGGTATATGGATTACTTCCCAGATCATGTTGCCTATTTCCAGGATTTCGCCTCCTTCGAGCTTGCGTTCAACTTTCAGGGTAAAAGAGTCAGGTTTCAGACCGAATTGCATCTGGCACATCCCCTTAAACTCATTCATGCCGTATACACCCCTGTCATCGCCTTTTTCCAATAAATCGGCTTCAGACTTATGCACCCAGAGCTCGGCATGGGGGATATTTTTTTTGATCTCGGAGAAGCAGCCAATATGGTCTAAATGAGTATGTGTCATGATAATGCGCTTGATTGCCGAAAGTTCAATCCCCATTTTTTGAATAGACTGAATCTTATAAGCACCCTTTCCAGTCAGTCCTACATCAATAATTGAAAGGTCATTTGATGACGGCTCACCTATCACATAGACATGAGAATCGGGAAGGAATTCATCCTGTCCCTGAATAAAGTAAACTCCGTTTATTATATTAGCCATGTATCACCTCATTTTAAGCTTTTCAGTGTGCTATTTTACGTTGTTGCTCATGGACAGGTCAAGGGAATTCTTCTTGCCGTTGTTAGCACTTATTCTTTTGGAGTTACAAAGGATTTCGTGTTATAATGAGCCGCTTGTAATAAATGAACTATCCTGCCGCAGGTGGAGGATATCAAAGACAAAGCCGGCAAATTTTTTCAGCAAACTTTGAAAAATCTACCCGCTTAGACTAGAGAAAGGCTATCAATGATGGAACAACCTTTGTTTGAAAGAATTATTCAAGACATAAAAGCATCAGATAGTATGGATGACATCATCAATGCGTTCCAACAGCTATCGAAAGACGATAAGATAAAGCTCCTGATATCCTTGAAAGACATAAAGAATGAAAATGCGGGTGTTTATCTTAACGCTCTATATGCCGGTGAAGCGGATAAGGACATTCAGAAACAGATAAGAAAACTGCTCTTTGTTCTGAAAACAATGGGGATGGACGTAAAAGAGCCGACGATGACAGGGGAGCCGGTTCTGAAAAGGGTTGAAGAAATAAGGGAACATAGGGCACTTCTGTCCAACTATGATATTGAGCATTTGAGATTGATAGTTGCATCCTATGAGTTAAAGAAGAATAACTTCATATTTTTCAACGCTGCCATACATTTTTCCAATGGACTTTTTAAACTGACAAGCGGGCCTGTCAGTAAAGCCGGACTCAGGAATATCATGAAGGAACATCCTGGAGACTCAAAGGGAAACATGACCATGGTTGATATATCTCCCATATACGCAGGCTATTTGCTGGAAGAGGCTGCTGCACGATCAGGCAAACATAAAGAAGAGGCAAACAAACTGAACCAGTTTATTACACACATAACAGATAATATAAGGAAACCAAAGGATATATATGACCTCATAATTCCGGAAACGACACGGTCTCTGCCTGTAGAAAGGATATTGCAGCATCCCGTGTTCGAGCCTTTTTCTCTTGAATGGAAGAACCTTGAGGAAGATAAAAAGACATATAACAGCATCGGAGATGGTTCAACCATTATACTGCCGCCCTATATGGTTGAAGAAAAAAAACATGCATTCATAGAAAAGCTCCTTGAATTGGAAGAGCTTAAATCGAAGAGCCCCCTCATAAAGAGACTGCTGGAAGACTATGCATATATTTTTCATGGTCTCAATGAATTTCCCTATTATAAGGGACTAATCGAATGCCTTCAGGATATGGATGCCCCTCAAAATGCGTTAACTTATTTTATTACGAAGGCCCTGGACAAATCGAAAGCAAAACAGTCGGGCCTTATTAAAAGCCCCTATGGGTAAATTTATTCCGAAAGATACCTTTTTTAAAAAGGCAAAACAAGACGGCTATAGAGCGCGAAGCGCCTATAAATTGAAAGAGGCACTTGATAAATTTCATATTATAAAAAAAGGGGATAAAGTCCTGGACATCGGGTGTGCGCCCGGCAGCTTTATGCAGGTTATTTCCGGTATTGTCGGACAGGAAGGCGTGGTAATAGGCATAGATATACTGCCACTGAAACCATTACATGCTGTTAACACAATAACCGTTACATACGATATTAAAGATATCAATATAAAAGACCTCCTTGACAAACATGCCCTGAAACACTTTGATGTTATTACCTGTGACATTGCACCGAACATTACCGGTATACGTGAAGTAGACAATAAAAACATCGAGGAGTTATATTATGCTGTTTATGATATCCTGCTGAATGGGCTTAAGAGGGGTGGAGACGCTTTTTTGAAATTGTTTTTTTCTGATGCTTTCAGCGATATAAGCTTGAATCTGAAAAAACTTTTTAAGAAGGTTACTGTATTCAAGCCTGTTGCCTCAAGGAGTGCCAGCTCGGAAATCTACCTTGTATGTTTTGATAAAAAGCAGCTGTGTAAAAAGGATTAAGTATGTAATATTATTATGCGATAAACATAATGAGAATGATTATGCAATCTTTTAATTTAATAAGGGGGAAAGCATGAAAATCGAACAAAGTGTATGGAAGGAGGATGCAGGATGTTTGTCGCCGGTGCCTGCAGGGGGACTCAAAAGAGATGCACAACTGGTTTTTGTGTTCGGAACAACGGCAATTCTCGAAGATATTAAAAGATTTCAGGAAATAAAAGAATTATACCCCGAAGCACATATTTTCGGTTGTTCAACTGCCGGAGAAATATGTGGCGCCAGGGTGCATGATAAAATCACAGCATATCTTTAAGTTTCATATAATCTACTTTCCCTGTACCGAGCTTCGGAATTTCCTTTAAAAACCGTATATCTTTAGGACAGGCAAGATCCGAGAAGCCTCTTGTTCTTAGTTTTTCCCTTGTGATTTTTAAATCTATCTTTTGATTATTGGTAATAAGAATGAGTTTTTCACCCTTCCTCTCATCGGCAACTGCCATGACAGCTATATCTTTTCGATCTCCGAAGTCCCTTACCAGAGCTTCTTCAATGGCGGTTAAAGATATCATCTCGCCGCTTATTTTCGAAAACCGTTTTAATCTCCCCACTATTTTTAGAAAACCGGTTTCCGTTATTTCAACGATATCACCTGTATCATACCAGCCCTGATCTTCGATGAGGTATTTCAGATTCGCCTTTTCATTCTTAAGATATCCCTTCATTACATTTTTACCCCTCACATAGAGCCTGCCCACATGTCCGTTCTTGCTGTCCACGCCTTCAACAGGCGCAAGTTTATGTTCTATGCCGGGCAGTATCTTCCCTACAGTCCCATGCTCATATTCAATTGCATTATTTATACTGACAACCGGCGAACATTCTGTGACCCCATAACCGGACATTACACGTATACCGTATATTCTGGCATACCTCTCAAAGACTGCATCGCTTAGCGCCTCAGCGCCGCAGAATAAATAACGCATGGTATGGAAATCATAAGGGTGAGCTTTTTTACTGAATCCGTTTAAAAATGTGTTTGTACCCATTAATATCGTGCACCCCTGGTCATAGGCAATCTCCGGTATTATCCTGTAATGCAAAGGGCTCACATAGAGAAACACTTTCGCACCGGCAAACATAGGCAGGATAGTTCCGACAGTAAGTCCGAAGCTATGGAACATAGGAAGCGCATTCAAAAAATAATCGCTCTCTCTTAAATCTATCCTTGAGAGTGCCTGGTGAATATTGGAAATAATATTTTCGTGGGACAGGCAAACCCCTTTGGGCACACCTTCAGAGCCTGATGTATAGAGGATAACTGCCGTTTCTTTATGTTCATCCGGTAAAATCCTGGAAAATGATCCTGGAAAAGTGCTTCTCCACAAACCGAGCAATTTATCTCCAAGACATATTTCCTGTTTTATATCATCTATAAAGATAAGTTTTTTCCCTTCAAAAACAGCGTAATCAAGTTTTATTGTTTCCATAAATTTGCGTGACGTCACAATAATGTTCAAGTCGCCAAGCTCCATTGCATGTTTTAGTGAAGCAGGTCCGCTTGAGTAATTTAGAAATACGGGGACCTTTCTGAAAAGCTGTAAGCCCATGAAAATCAAAGCAGTTGCCGCAAGGTTTGGAAGCAGCATTCCTATATTTTTATCCGGAATGTGCGAAAAACGGCTGCCGAGGATAAAAGCACCTGCCAGTGCCCTTTTATAGCTCACCTCAACCTTAGTTACATCTTTATAAAGTATCCGGTTTCTGTGTTCTTTACAGACTCTTATAAATTCATGCCTTAAAGTAGAAGACCTGTTGTATGTCTCGTAGGATATATTACAGAGGAGCATGTAGATAATTGCTGCAGCCTCTTTTTTCCGGTTCCGCTGCGGCAGACCTTCAACATCTATGGGCCCATGCAATTTACCTATACTCATCGTTATCGGTGCGAAAATCCTTTTCCTTCCCTGCTTCTTTGACAAAATCGTTGAAAAGGTGCCCTTGAGACAAATCGGGAGTATTTTTGCTCCTGTCTTATAAGCAGCAAAACCTGTACCTTCATAGATTTTCATAATGCCGCCGGTTCTTGTTATGCGTCCTTCAGGAAAAATAAGCAACGGCGTACCTTGATTGACCTTTTCTATTACCCCTTTCAGCGAATATGGGTTCATCGAGTCTATTTGGACAGTAAATGAATTTTGCATAAAGGGCTTTAGCAGTTTTTCCTGTGCCCTTATTCTGTCAACAATGATCTTGAATTTTAAATCTAGATAAGTCCAGATAATCAGTCCGTCAAGCAAGCTCGCATGGTTTGAAATGATAATCAGTTTATCCGGGTTTCTCGGTATGTTTTCAATGCCTTCAATATTAATGTTATGGAAAAACCGAAAATAGAGCCTGAACAAAGCCCTTGCGCTTTTTTCCAAAACAATGTTCATTTGACTACTCGCTACCCCGGATGTCTGTCTCGATTATCTTATTTTCGGAAAGAGTTGTTTTAACATATAACCGGGTAAAGTAGTATGTTGCAATGAGGAGAGCATAATAAGTGAGGCAAGATGAAAGGATGAACCCGATGAGATATGGAATGTGAATGATAGTCTTGCAGATATAAAGAATGATGAGAGCGCTTATATAACCTCCCGTGTAAGGGATGAACACCTCTTTTATTCCATTGAGAATTTTGTCGAATTCAAGCGCTTTTCTGAAATCGCTTTTTTCAGAGAATGCAGCAAAGGCAAAGGGAATGAAAAAAGAACACAAAAAGAGGGCAAGATAGGATAGCTTGATAAGTATGTTTCCAAAAAAAGCTGTTATGCTGGTTAAGGTTGTAAGAAAGAACCCGAAAGAGAAAAGAAAAAATGGTATGGCCTCATACAGTATAAATACAAAAAGGAGTTTTACCCCTTCCATCCATATCTCGCTTTTCTTTTCCCATACAGGAAGCCCGATGCTGCCGATCATAAGAAGCCTCGAAGTCTTTGCCAGGTAACCAAGTGAGAAAAAATTAAGGGCAGGGATATAGAGGATGATACCACCAAACATCCACCGTGTAATGAATTGTGTATTTAGCGTAAATTGTATGAAGGGAATAAGTTCCATCTTATCTGCCTTTCTTCATAATGAAATCCAAAAGAGATTCCTGTGTGTAGCCGGTCATACCGCCATCCATTGTTATAGTCTCTCCGTTTACATATCGGGCATTGTCTGAAGCAAGAAAAAGTACTAAAGATACAAGTTCTTCTACATTGCCCATTCTGCCGATGGGTGTCCTTTTCGAGAGGTGGTCCACAAAAGCTTCTTTTTTTATCAAACCCTCGTTCATGCCGCCTTTCATAAAACCCGGTGCTACTGCACAAGTAGTAACGCCGTATTTTGACCATTCATAGGCAAGGGATCTTGCCATTAACATTAGGGCAGACTTGCTGATGGCATAAGGCAGGAAGCCCTTTTCCCCTAAAAGTGCAACCTGTGATGCAATAAATAGAATTCTTCCCTGTTTCTGCTCTATCATTTTTCTGCCGAAGATCTGAGTCACATAGAAAGTGCCTTTCAGATTTACATCAATTGTCCTGTCGAAATCATCTTTTTTCATCTTTTCTGATATTACAAGGGGATTGACAATACCTGCGTTATTTATCAATACATCAATTCTACCCCACGTTTCAAAAACCTTTTCAGCTATACCTTCCATCTCATCATAGTTTGTAATATCCGCATTAAAGGCCATCGTCTGTTTGTCTTTAAACTCTTCTTCAAACTTTGCGACAGACTCTTTATTTCTTCCGTTTACTCCCACAAAAGCGCCCTCTTCAAGGAAAGCCTTTGCCATTGCCTTTCCAAGGCCCTTTGCGCCGCCTGTAATAAATACAACTTTATCTTTGAAATTCATATATTACCTCCGAATAGTTTTTTTATCCTCTTATCAAAAAGTCCTATAAGGGCTTCGTTATCCTCTATGTTCAGGCCTGTTACTTTTTTCCATACATCATCCCTCTCCATGCACAGGTAGACAAAAAGATCTTCCTCTTTGTCCTTCAAAAGATCATAAAGCATCCGGTACACTTTTATTCTCTCTTGTTTTATATACCTGTATTTTCCGTCTTCACCCCGTATAAACTCGCCGTAGAGCAGGTTTGTCCTCCCTTCTTCGATGAAGCGGTCAAGGAGTTTCGGAGGGAAACGGAGCAGCCCCATGCTGACCCATATAACCTTCTTCAGGTCAAGTATCCTGCCTATGTCATTTATGAGGTATTCATAATCTTTTTCGAATCCTTCATAGATGATGACAGGATCAAAGTGGAGTCCAACAAAGCACCCCAGTTCCTGAGCCTTTCTTGCCGCCCGCAGCCTTTTGTAAAGAGGGCTTGTCCGCTTCTCCTCTTTGTTGATTATATTTTGTGGCGCCAGCGAAAAGGAGATAACCGTATAAGGGTTCAGGTATGGAACAAGGTGCGTGATGTATGCCCATTTTGATTTTAATTCAAGGAGAGCCTTTTTCGTTTCGCCGAAAAATTCAATGAGGGGACGGTTGAGCCCAAGCTTATGGTCAAGAGCAAGGCTGTCGGATAACTCGCCCGTGCCGAATCTTAATATGTGATCTGTTTCAGCATTAATCGCTATCTTGATCTGGGATATGATATAAGGGATATCTTTATTGATTTTTATATAAGGGGTATTTATATAGGCCTTCAAAATACAATATGAGCAGGACATTACACAGCCTTCAATGAGGTCAATCGTTTTGTATCCACAGCATATGTGATATTTTGTACCCGGACAATCCCTTACAATATTGCCTTTTGCCTCTGTAAAATTAACCTTTTGTAAGATCAAGTATATTCCTTATAAATCCTCTGTCTAAGATATTGTTGAGCTTTTCAATAGCATCTTTTGCTTTATCTTCTGTTTTTGCCCTGATTACAATATCAATATATCCTTTTTCAAAAAAAGGGTCTACCTTTATGTCAATATCAGGGGGGAGTGCACATTGGAGCTTTATTTGCTTCAATTCTTCTTCAAGAGATACAAGGATCGGGTTCGTGATATTTTTCAGTCTTTTTTTCAGTTCCTGTGTTTCAGTTCCATCTTTTAACGAATTAAAATCAATACTACCTTTTTTTATCTTCACGAGATTGAGCAATTCGAGGATTTCTCTTATAAAGCTTTCAGTTGTGTGTATTGCAGTAAGCATATCAATAATGCTTGTCCGCTCTTCAGTGTTGAAACGCATCAGCATTTCAACCTGCTTCATCGCGAGGTTTTTTTTGATTGTGAATGCTTTAAAGGTGTCTTCCATGTTGGCAACGGCAGTAAGCCTTTCAAGGATTTTTTCATGCGGATCAAGGGATAACAGTATCATTGTTTCATGAATTTCAGCCAATGAAAATCCTGCATGAAGCATCCTCTCAATACCGTGAGCCTTTTCAACAAGATTCAACCCTCGTTTTATGTTGTCGTGAATGGCATAAAGTAAAGCGTCTTTTTCACTGATATTAATAATTACAGAAGGAATTTTTGTAAAACCGGCCTGTATTGCCGATAAGACCCTTTTAAACCCGTTTATAACAATGTAAGGCGTCGTATCAAGAAGCATTACAGGTTGGATAATCCCGACTTTTTTAATAGATGAAAACAGGGTATCATCCTGTGTGGGGTATGAAATGCAGAACCTTCTGTCGTTTATGTTTATATGGTCAATGTCTGTAGTTTTCATAGCTTAAGTGTTTTTAAGTCTCCATAATCGGCAGTTCGATGATAAATCTCGTGCCTTCAGGCATATTGTTTTCTACACGTATCCTGCCGTGATGCTCGAGAATGATAGAATGGACAATCGCAAGCCCTAAGCCCATGCCGTGTTTGTCTGTAGTAAAATAAGGGTCAAATATCCTTTTCTTATCTTCTTCGGGAATTCCTGAGCCGTTATCAGCTACCTCTAAAACGGCCATTCCCTTATTTTCGTCATATTTTGTTGTAATTACAATCGTGCCAGGCCTGTTGCCTATCGCTTTTGCTGAATTGGTTATCAGGTTTATGATTGCCCTTTTAACGCCGTCCCGGTCTACTCTGGATTTGGGAACTACTGTCTGGTTGAATTCAAAACCAATATTATAATAAAGGTTCCTGTAGAGAGAGATGGTTTCTTCTACAATGGAGTTTATATCTTCTAAAGCTTTTGTTTGAGAGATGTGTGTTAGTTTGGTAAGCTCGTTTACTATGCCCTTTATGTCATCAACCGATTTAATTATGATGGAAGTCGTTTCATCGAGTATTTCCCTGTCATCGCCTTTAAAATTGGAGAGTAATCTTCTCCGGATGCGTTCGGCTGAAAGGACAATGGGAGTTAAAGGATTCTTTATCTCATGAGTAAGTTTTTTTGCCACTTCTCTCCATGTAGCAAGCTTTTCAGCTCTTACAACGTATGTGACGTCATCAAATGTTATGATAAACCCTTTGGTTTTACTTGCTTCATCTTTTAAAGTTGTGAGAGAAGCCCGTATGTATTTAATATCGTTTTGAAGATTAAGCCTCATATCTTTAGTGATGCTCCCGCCGCTTGCATCCCTTGCCTCCCTCAAAAATGATTTCATATGTTTTTTGAATTCATCAGGGAAAATCTGCCTGAAGGGTGTGCCTGGCAACGTTTCTTTTTCAATTCCAAGAATGCCCTGGGCTGAGTTGTTTATAAGTTGAATACCGCCGGTTTTATCTGTTGAAATAATGCCTGTAGCAACGTTGTCAAGGATTACTTCCATATATTTTTTCTTTGCTTCAACCTCATCCTTGGCAATCTTTAACTCCCTTGCCATGCTGTTGAATGCGCCTACAAGGGTGCCTATTTCATCCTTGCCTCTGTCTTCAAGGTTAATGTCAAATTTTCCCTTTGCGATGATTGCCGCCCCTTCTTTCATTTTTTCTATAGGGGTAGTGATTTCCGTTGCCATTTTTATCCCGACCCACACAGACAAAAAGATTGTCAGTATTGTTATTATCGAAAGGGGTATGTAAAAACTGTATTTCAGCAATTTCTTTAACGCTCTTGATTCTTTAAACTCTTTTTGGGTAGATGTGATCTCTTTGATCCTGTATGTGCCGTGTATTTTTATTGTGCTGCCTATAAAAAGCATGGCCTGGGAATTGCCGTATTCATCGTTAATTTTTGTGCCAATCATAATAAGCTCCCCCTCTTTTAAGGGGATTATCTCCCTGACAGGGTTGTCTTTAGTGTATGAATTTGCTTTATCTGAGAGCTTCTCATCAATTTCCCCGTCCAGATTACTTCTTATTACTTTTCCATGAAGATCGTGTATTGAATAGTACTTGATATGCTTTGTTTTTAAATTGTTTTTAAGTGTTTTATCGAGTTTCTCCTCATCGCTTAAAAGTTTTTGCTTACCTATGGTTGCTGCGAGAGTTTTTCCCGTTATTTCAAATTGCTGGAACATGTTGTCATAATAATACTGTGACAGCTCAAGCGCGCTATCAAGCGTATCCTCGATCTTCTGGCTGAACCACTTATCCATGCTTATATGAAAAAAACCTGTTGCAAGGATGAAGAGCGCAAATGACGGGATTATAGAGACAATCAGAAACGTGAGGGTCAGTTTGGTTTTCAGGCCTGATCCCCAGATACCGCGCTTTTTTTCAATATATGTTTTTACCAGAGTCCGTGTGACAATAAAGAGCAGGAGAAGGATAAGGAGCAGGTTGATATTCAGTATAATGACGATTAATTTGTTTTCCTCTATTGGTAGGAATTTTTTAAAGAAGGGAAGCTGCATTTCAAGGTAAAAGAAGAACCCGAAGACTAATAATATGAGGGATGCAAATAATATTTCTTTTTTATATTTCATATTAAACTTGTTTACAATCCAAGGTGTATAGCTAAAGAGTATGCTAACTTAGTTGCCATCCGGGGTTTCCGGATGGCAACTAATTATACTTTATTTCATTAAGGAAACAAAGTTTATCTGTCTTTTTTCAGTTTCACCCCTGCGGTATGAATGAAAAAAATCTTTATTGCAAAAAGTGCACATGTGAATATCGAATATATTTTTAATGCCCTCATCCTTGAATATTTCCTTGTTTGCCTGGCCTATATCGAGAAAAAGGGACCCCCCGGTTTTATGAAATATATCCGCTGAAAACCCGGCCTTTTGGAAAGCTGTATAAACATCCCACCCGATTTCATAACAACATGAATTGATATGCGGCCCCATAACTGCTGTCATGTGCTTTTTTTCTGCACCGAGTTCTGTCATTGCACGGACAGCTTTTTGCACGATTTTCTTTAAAGTGCCCCGCCAGCCTGCATGGATTATGGATGCCATGGGATAACCTGGTTCTGTGATAATGACGGGAAGGCAATCAGCCGTTTTGATGATGCCTGCCACGCCTTTTTCGATAAGTATGATGCCGTCTCCTGATGCAGGCTTTTCACCGTACTTTACAACATGCACCCTGTCGCCGTGTTCCTGATTCATGATGATCGTATCACTTAAACTGAAGGTTTCCAGAAAAACCTCTTTTTCTTTACCTGCCAGGGTATGAGATGGCGAATTCCTTGTAAAAAAGCCATGATTTATATGCGCCTTTTCAAGTTCAGGAAGATAATAGTAAGACCAATTGCCTGTAGTTTTAAGTTCAAATTGCATGAATTTCCTGTGGTCAGTTTATCTTATCAGCTATTTCAGCTTTGCAGTCAATATACTATTTTTGTGGGTGGGAAACAATGCCTTCGTATACGCATAATGAGAGTTTGCAGTACCTGATGCTTACGACGTAGCGGTTTATCACCTTAAGAGGGTAGTCCCTCCGCCGGTGTAAAATATGCCGGCTATTGCGCCGGTTATGAAGCAGGCCACGTTCGCGGCGAAAAGCGCCCATAGCCCGAGAATAGATATCTCTTTTGTCCTCTCAGGTATAATGCTCGATGTCCCGCCTACAAAGATGGCAAGTGACGGGATATGTGCAAATCCGCAAAGCGCATAGGTTGCGATAACAATACTCCGTTCGTGCACTATCTTTCCCTCTTTTATCAGGATGGCAAGGTCCTGATAGGACTTTACCTCTGTTGCTATGATCCTTTCACCTATTATACGCGCTATTGCAGGTACATCTTCATAAGGTACGCCCATGGCAAGAGTGAAGGGATAAAAAATATACTTCAGCGTATTGGTAAGAGACAAATCTACACTTGTCTTTAACAGGATATTTATGAACTTTCCTATGTATAACAGGCCTGCGTCAATAAGAGATATGAGCCCGATGAAAGCGATAAGCAACGCGCATATTGCTACAACCATTTTCACGCCTGTCATGGAACCGTTAATGATTGCTTCAATGGCGTTTCCTGCTTTCTCATATTCCACCTTGACTACCTTACCCAGTGTAAGAGGTTTTTCGGTTTCCGGAAATATAAGCTTGCTTACAAGTATTGCAGCCGGAGCCAGCAGCAAAGATGCGGAGATAAGATGCCCGGCTACTGTTGGAAAGGTGCCGGACAGTATGATTACATAAAAGCCGAGCACGCTGGAGGCTATTGTGGCCATACCGGTTGTCATGACGACCATCAGCTCCGAATGTGTCATTTCCCTGAGGTAAGGACGTACCGTAAGGTTGGATTCTATGCCGAGAAATATCTGAGCAGATGCGCATAGCGACTCTGCGCCGCTGATACCCATTACCTTTGCAAATATACGGGCAAATACACCTATTACCTTTTCCATAATTCCTATGTAGTAAAGAAGTTCCATTAAACCGGCAAAAAAGATGATGGAGGGAAGGGCCTGAAATGCAAGGATGAAACCGAGGGAACCTTCTGTTCCCGGAGGCTGGGCAAGTCTTCCAAAGAGAAATTTTACACCACCCAATGAACTGTCTACAACCACCATCGTCAGATCATTCATAAAGAAAAAAATCTTTTTCCCTATAGGGACGAGAAAGATAAAAAAAGCGAAGAGAGCTTGAAGCAGAATGCCCCAAATCAGGACTTTTATGCTGACACGTTTCTTGTTTTTAGAAAAGAGGTATAAAAAACCGATAAAAAAGAAAATCCCCAGGAAGGATATAAGGTTATAAATACCCATTTGTATACTCAAACCCCCTTACTAAAATACCCCGTTAGGATAGCAATAAATAATGAAAGAGACAATGAAATTTTAAAATAATAATTGGTTGAAGCGAGACAACCCCGTCCGGTAGATGGGGTTGTCTGGTTTGCCTTGCAGTTTTATTTAATTCTTTTACTTAACTTTAAAATTCCGAACTTCATTTTCAAGGTTTCTTGCAAGTTTAGATAGTCCTGCAGCTGCTTCGGATATTTCCTCCGATGAAGAGAATGTATCCTTTGTGACACTTGAAATCTGATTCATATCCTGGGTGATTTCATCTGTGGTAGCGCTCATTTCTTCTATGGCGCTTGCTATTTGATGAATGCCGCCATACAGTCCGTCAATGCTTGTTGTAATATCCTGCAGCGCTGTCTGGGCCTGTGAAGAGTACTGGACCCCTGTGACAACATTATCTTTTGCTTTTTCCATTGTTTCAACGGTCCTTTCCACGCCTCCCCTGATTGTTCTTATCATGCCGGCTATTTCAGTAGTGGAAGCAGAAGTCCTTTCCGCAAGCTTTTTTACTTCATCGGCAACTACCGCAAAACCTCTCCCCTGTTCCCCGGCACGGGCTGCTTCGATTGCTGCATTGAGGGCAAGAAGATTGGTCTGGTCTGCGATCTCTTCAATGACCGTTATAATGTCCCCGATTCTCAGTGATTGGTTTCCCAGTTCTTTTACAAATCCTGATGCAGCCTCCACGGTTTCCGCGATTATATTCACTTCCTGGATTGCTTTGTCGACGACCACTTGTCCCTGTTTTGATATATTAACGGTCTCGTTTGCCGCCTCCGCTATTTGGTTTGAGTTTCTGGCGATATCTTCCGAAGACTGGTTCATCTCGGTGGAGGCGGTTGCAACCTGAGTAGCCCTTTCAACCTGGTCCATAGCGCCTTTTGACAGTTTTTCGGCTGATGCGGTTAATTGTGTGCTTGAGGATGCCACATTGGTAGCCGATATTGTTATATCCTTGATGATTTGTCCCAGATTTTTATTCATGGTATCTATGGATCTGGCAAAGATACCCATTTCATCCTTCCTCTGAAGCGCATTTTCATTCACATTTATTGAAAAATCGCCTTTTGCTATCAAGTCAATGTGACTGGAAGAGCGTAAGATCGGTATGGCAATGCTCTTTGTAATGGAACGGGAGAAAAACATACCGATACAGATGTTTATAATGCCTATAATTATAAAAGCAAGACGTGTTGCTGAAGTGTTTTTTCTTGCTTCATTGTATCTATATTGGAGGCTGCCTTCATTATACTGAACGACAGCTTCAGCGGCTTTAATATAGGACTGAGCGAAGCGTATCAGTGCTTCATACTTTTCGGTTGCCTCTTTTGTATTTCCTGACATACCGAGTTCAATGGCGCTATTGTTGGTCTCCCTGCCAAGCGCAACCTCTTCCTTAAGCTTTGTGATGAGATTTTTCCCTTCCTCGTTTATCTCCAGTTTTTCAAGTCCTTCCATAGCCTTTTTATAGTTAGCCTTTTTCTCTTCAATCTGTTTCTTTGCCTCTTCCCTGGTATTGCTTTCCTGAGAAGTTACTATTTCCCCTACAAGGTATGTTATATCGGCGAGTGTGGTTCTGATATCATTGGCATGCATTATCTTGGCTGCATTAATTGTGATCATCCGCTCAAGCTTATCGTTTATGCCGTTAATGGAAACCACGCCTATTACCACATTGATTAACATCAGGCCAAGAGTTATACCAAAACCTATTGCAAGCCTTTTACCTATTTTAACGTCTGTAAACAGTTTCATGGAACTCCTCCCTTCGCGCAGGATATTTATTAAGATTAAAATTATTGAATAATGTTTTTGTGACTAATATTAAAAGAAAAAAGCTGAAAAAAATAAAAGAGGACATTCTTATGCTATCTCCCTATGATGTCTGTTATCCTTCTTATCGGCAACAGCAGGACTAACTTTAATATATTTTGTTTTTATTTTTCCCCTGGATACTACTTGTGAGGGTATACAATAATCCCTTTATTTTTATCGGGATAATATGTATATTTCAGAAATGGTCAAATTTATCTCTGCATGTCGTTGCCTCTCTTTTGTAATTTTTATTCTCTGCGTTTCCGTGACAGTAAATGCTCAGGAGAACCTTAAAAGGGTGACCTTTATACCCCATTGGAGTCCTCAGTCACAATTTGCCGGATATTTTGTTGCCTTTGAAAAAGGTTTTTACAAAAAACATGGTATTGCCCTTAATATATTGCAAGGAGGGCCAAACAGGCCTTCACTGGATCTGCTGAGCAGGGGAGAAGTGAATTTTGCAACCGCATGGCTATCGGCTGCAATCCAAAAACACTCGCAGGGGATAAAACTTGTCAATGTGGGCCAAATCATCCAGCGTTCGGCGCTCATGCTCATTGCCAAGAAGGCAAGGGGTATTTTCAGACCGGAAGATATAAATGGCAAGAAAATAGGGCTTTGGAGAACTGATTTTCAATTACAGCCGTTAGCTTTTTTAAAAAAGTATAATTTGAAGGCAATCATTGTCCCCCAATCATATTCTGTAAATCTTTTTCTCAGGGATGGTGTCGATGTCGCATCCGCTATGTGGTATAACGAATATCATACTATAATCAACGCAGGTCTTAATCCTGAAGAACTGACAACCTTCTTTTTTTATGAACATGAATTGAATTTTCCTGAAGATGGTATTTATACACTTGATAGTACTTTAAAAGAAGATCCGGAACTTGTTCATGCTTTTGTGAAAGCTTCTTTGGAAGGCTGGTTTTATTCCTTTGGACATCCAGATGAAGCATTGGATATTGTATTAAAATATATGTCCACAGCAAACGTCCCTGTGAACAGAGTTCATCAGAAATGGATGCTTGAGAGAATGAGGGACCTTATACTGCCTGATGACGGCAGTTTGCTCCCCACAGGTATACTTACAGAATCTGATTTTATAAGAGTATGCAAAGTGCTTAAAGAAAACGGTATTATAAAAAAGGCGCCCGCTTTCGATGATTTCTTTGTTGATTTTACAGGCCATGCTAAAAAATAAAGGTATTGCATTCAAACTTGTTCTCCTTTTTACGCTTAGCAGCATATGTATTTTTACGCCGATCTTTGGTTATAATCATTATGTTTCCAGACAGATAATTGAGAGAGGTATTGGAGAAAATTCAAAGAACCTTATTCTCGCATCAAAAAACAAGATTGAGGCTGTCCTTGCTTCGGCCCAAAAAATCCCGGAGAATATATCCTATTTTCTTGAAAACAGTTCATATAATGAATCGGAACTTTACCAGCTTCTCTATACTGTTGCGAAGAAAAACCCTGAAATATACGGAATTACTATAGCTTTTGAACCTTATGCCTTTAAAAAAGATGCCGAATATTTCGCTCCATGTTTTTTTAAGGAAGAAGGCGGAATCAGTTTTAAACATCTCGATAAACATTACAATTACTTCTTCCGGGATTGGTACCAGATACCGAAAGAGTTGCAAAGGCCTGAATGGACAGAGCCCTATTTTGATGATAGCAGAGGTATTCTGATGTGTTCATATGGAGTCCCTTTCTATAAAAACACCGATGGCAGGAGACAGCTTGCCGGTGTTGTCGTTGTTGAGGTATCTATCGAAAAATTAAGAGAAATTGTATCTTCCATAAAGATTCTCAAGACCGGATATGGGTTTTTGATCTCAAAAAATGGTACGTATGTTACTCATCCGATGAAAGAGCTGATCATGAATGAAACTATTTTTTCTATTGCAGAGGCTCGCGATAAAAAAGGCTTAAGGGAAATAGGACGAAGAATGATAAAAGGCGAATCAAGTCTTACCCCTTTTATGGCCAGCAGTGTTCTAACCGGTAAGGAGTGCTGGATGACGCACGTCCCGATCGAATCGAACGGCTGGTCTCTTGCTGTTCTTTTTCCGCAGGATGAGTTGATGGAAGACATTGTCAGGCTTAATAAAATAGTTTTTTTTCTTGGGGTTAGCGGTATATTTCTTCTTGCTGTAGCAACAGTCTATATTGCCCGCTCAATTACAGGACCGCTCAGGGCAATGGCGAAGGCAACGGAAGGGATAGGCTCAGGCAATCTTGATATAGAGTTGCCGGTTGTAACATCGGGCGATGAAGTCGGAAGGCTTACAGAGGCATTCGGGTATATGAAAACATCGCTGAAGGCTTATATTGAAGAACTTACCGAGACCACTGCGTTAAAGGAAAGGATGGAGAGTGAATTAAAAGTTGCGCATGATATACAGATGAGTATACTTCCCAAGATGTTCCCTCCATTCCCGGATAGGATGGAATTTGATATCTATGCAATGATACGGCCGGCAAAAGAGGTGGGCGGTGATTTTTATGATTTCTTTCAGATAGACCATGATCACCTCTGTTTTGTTATTGCCGATGTTTCAGGAAAGGGCATTCCTGCTTCCCTTTTCATGGCTGTCACAAAGACGCTTATTAAGTCAAAGGCTACTGTGGGACTTACTCCGGATCGAATTATTTCAAGGGTTAATGAAGAATTGTGTGTAGGCAATGATACGAATATGTTTGTAACAATATTTTGTGCTATCTTGAATGTTTGCAACGGAGAAATGGAATATACAAACGGGGGGCATAATCCTCCCCTGATTATCAGGAAAACAGGCGAGGTAAGCATGATCAAAAGCACCGGCGGGATTGTTGTGGGTGTTATAGATGATGCGAAGTACACGATAGATAAGCTTACCTTGGAGCCAGGCGACAGCATATATCTCTATACGGATGGTGTTAACGAGGCTATGAACAAAAATGGCGAATTTTTCTCGGATAAAAGGCTTGAGCAGGGGATTATAAGATTAAAGGAAGAATCTATAAAGGATATTATAGATGGAATAATGGAAGAAATAGAATATTTTGTTCAAGACATGCCTCAATCAGATGATATAACTATGATGGTAATTCAATATAAAGGAAACGTAAAAAAAGAATAGGAGGATATGAATCATGGATGACGAAATAAGAAAAAAGACACAGGAAACTGCAAAAAAGCTTTTTGGTAAAGGCATAAAAATGGACCCGCCATACCTGATGTGGAAGGAATTTGACAAAGATCTTGCCAATGATCTCTCAATGTTCATAACAGGGAACCTATATTCCAGGACAGTATTTACTCTGCCCGAAAGACAGTTGGTTGCCTGTGCCATACTTGCTGCCCTTGGGGCAACAAAAGAATTGAAGCTCCATTTGAACGGTGCTTTGAATGTGGGCTGCGATCCGAGAAAGCTTGCAGAAGCTATATTTCAGCTTGCCACCTATGGTGGGATGCCGAAAGTGAATGATGCCCTGGAAGTGTATCGGGAAGTGTTGAAAGAAAGAGGTGAATGGGAGGCCTTCAAGAGTTCTATATGAAATATTTGCGGGAAGTTAGGGCGTACACTTTTTTGTATCAATGTCCCTAACATGGTATTATAATCTCTTATATTAAAATGATAAATAAGGGGGTTTGATTGAAAAAAGACAGTGAAGCATTGCGCGAGTCGCTTTTGAATAATCTTACCTATGGTCTTGCAAAGGATATGTACTCTGCCACTTCACGGGATAAATTCGATTCTCTTGTCCTTTCCGTCCGTGACCTGCTTGTAGAACGGTGGATTACAACCCAGCAAAGATATTACGATATTGATGCAAAAAGGGTATATTATCTGTCCCTCGAGTTTCTTCTTGGCAGACTGTTACGGAATTATATTCTCAATCTCGGTTTGTCTGACGAATATTCACAGGCCGTGGATGTCCTGGGGATTGCCTATGAAGATATTTTTGAGAATGAATGGGATGCCGGGTTGGGCAATGGCGGCTTGGGAAGGCTTGCCGCCTGTTATCTGGATTCCCTTGCCACGCTTCAATATCCTGCATACGGCTACGGCATTCGCTATGAGTACGGCATATTTTTTCAAAGGATCAAAGACGGTTTTCAGGTAGAAGCTCCTGATAACTGGCTAAGATACGGCAATCCATGGGAACTGCCGCGACCTGAACTCCTCTACCCGGTTCATTTTTATGGTGAAATTGAGACTCGTACAAGCTCAAACGGAAAGTTCAGCATGAAATGGGTGGGTGGAGAAGAGGTTATGGCTATGGCTTACGATTATCCTGTCCCGGGGTTTCGGAATGAAACGGTAAATACGCTACGGTTATGGTCGGCAAAGTCCAGTAGAGATTTTAACCTTGAGTATTTTAACAGCGGCGATTACGTTGGCGCTGTTCAGGATAAAAGTCACAGCGAAAGCATTTCTAAAGTGCTTTATCCCAGTGACCAGTATGCAGCAGGCAAGGAACTGAGACTGAAACAGCAGTATTTTTTTGTGAGCGCTACCTTAAAAGACATTATCAGGAGGTATAAAAAATTCCATAAGAGTTATAAGGAATTTCCCGATAAAGTTGCCGTACAGCTCAACGATACGCATCCTTCGATTGCAATAGCCGAACTGATGAGAATACTTGTTGATGAGGACAGGATTTATTGGGATGATGCATGGGCTATAACTAAAAGAACCTTTGGTTATACAAACCATACGGTTTTGCCTGAGGCGCTTGAGACCTGGTACGAGGGTCTTTTTGCCCACCTTCTTCCCCGACACTTTCAGATTATAGAGGAGATTAACAGAAGGTTTCTTATTCAGGTTTCAGAACAGTTTCCTGATGAACCGGAACGAAAGGGCAAAACGAGCATTATTACAGGCAATGGCGAGAGGGTTATACATATGGCACGCCTCGCAGTTGTAGGCAGCCACACTGTTAATGGCGTGTCAGCGCTCCATACAGACATTTTGAAACAGGACTTATTGAAGGACTTTTGTGAAATAACACCCGAGAAATTCCGGAATGTAACGAATGGCATTACTCAGAGACGCTGGCTTCTTGAATCTAATCCGCTCCTTTCAGGTCTTATTACCGAGGCAATAGGAGAGGAGTGGTTAAAAAACCTTGAGGAGTTGAAAAGACTGGAACCCTTTGCTGACGATAAAACCTTTTGTAAGCAATTCAGCCGGATAAAAAGTTTGAACAAAGGAGCTTTGAACGATTATCTTTATAAAGCATTCTGGTTGTCCCTCTCTCCGGATTTTTTTCTTGACTGTCAAATAAAAAGATTCCACGAGTATAAGAGACAGCTTTTAAATATTTTGCATGTTATCACCATCTTTAACAGAATAAAGGAAGGGAAAATAGACAAAAAGTTTTCACCCAGAATTGTGCTATTTGCGGGTAAATCTGCACCCGGATATTTTATCTGTAAGCTGATTATCAAGCTTATTCACAACGTAAGTGCTGCATGTGAAGCCGATCCGGTAGTGAGCGACAAATTACGTGTCATTTTTGTCCCCAATTATGATGTTAGCCTTGCCCAGAGAATCATGCCCGCAGCAGAGCTATCCGAGCAGATTTCTACTGCAGGATATGAGGCATCAGGAACAGGCAATATGAAATTTACCTTAAACGGTGCCCTGACCATCGGAACCCTTGACGGGGCTAATGTTGAGATCAGGGAAGAAGTAGGGAAGGATAATTTCTTTCTCTTCGGGCACAATACAGAAGAGCTTGTGGCGATGCGCTCCTCCTATAATCCACGTCAATACTATGAAGAAAACCTGGAACTTAAAAAGGTTATAGATCAGATTCAGGGGGGATATTTTTCGCCGGATATGCCTCAATTGTTTCACCCGGTTATTAATCCGCTTTTAGAGCATGACACGTATTTTGTTCTGGCCGATTATGCATCATATATCCAATGTCAGGATGAGGTGAGCAAAGCCTATAGGGATGAAGCGCGATGGACAAAAATGGCCATTCTGAATGTTGCACGTTCAGGTAAGTTCTCAAGCGACAGAGCTATACGTGAATATGCGGAACATATCTGGCATGTCCTGCCGGCACCATCTCCCAGTGAAACGTGAATCTTTTACTTGTTTTCTTAACAACTATTTTCTCTGCATTATTTATGTCCGGATTTGCCACAGTTGCCGCTGCCCATGAAAAAACCAATGAAGCCGCTGTTTTGCCCTGGATGAAGACTCTTTTCGAAAGAAAGGCAGGAGAGTCGGACCAGATACTCTTAATTGTAGGCAATAATCCTGAATTGTTTTCAGCTAAAATATACCCCTTTGAAAGGCGTAACAATCGGTGGGATTTAATGCTTAAGCCGATTGATGCATCAATCGGCAGGAACGGTTTTGCATTGCCGGATATAAAGAGGGAAGGGGATGGCAGAACTCCCTCCGGTGTCTACGCCTTGGAATATGCCTTTGGTTATTTACCGGAAATGCATACAAAAATGCGTTATTTTCAGACAACAGAAGACGATGTCTGGGTAGATGATCCCGATTCAGTTGACTATAACAAATTAGTAAAAAGAGGGCATACAAAGGCAGCTTCCTTTGAAGATATGAGAAGAAAGGACAGTATGTACAAATATGGAATTGTCATAGCGTATAATGCAAATCCTGTTGTAAGAGGTCTTGGAAGCGCTATTTTTCTTCATATCTGGAGAGGGAAGAGAAAACCAACATCAGGATGTATCGCCATGTCTGAAGAAACTATCATATCTATTCTTGACTGGCTGGATCCGTCCCGAAAACCCATTGTTATGATGGGAATTGTAGATACATTAAAAGATATGTTAAAGAAATAATCAGGAATCTTTCATTTAATATATAGATATTTTTTTATTGTTTCCATTCCGTAAAAATGTAATTAATAATAAACATAATATTATGGACATAAGACCAGGGCTGCCAGTCAAAATTGTAATGAACACAGATAACATCAAAGAAATCAGTGATGTGAGAAATTCTATTATTTTCGATATTATTGAAAACAAATTGATAATAGCACAAACCGAACCGCCTGTTTTGAAAAGCAGGATCAATAAATCTGTTGTTCTCACTTACATTGTAAAAGAAAACAAAGAAGATGTGCGTTATGGTTTTGATGCAAATATCATTAATTTGACCAATGATTATGAGTTATCGGCCGATAACAAGACTCCGGCCGTTATCCTTTTGAAAAAAGCTAATCCCCAACCGTATAATCTAAGATTCTTTTTCAGGATTGACTCTACAAGCAACAATGGTATTGATATATCTATTTACAGGAAACCTGTTAATCTAATCGATATTTCTATTGGTGGAGCAAAAATAAGCCATAACAGGGAGTTAAAACTTGAACCAGGGAGAATAATTGAGATAAAACTTTCTATTGACGGCACTGTTTTTGATCTAAACGCTACTGTTATCAGGACCTGGGAGCCTAAAGAACAAACCAGGGTTAAAAGCCTGGAATTTGTTGCATTAGAGTTTATTAATACAAGCATGCAATTCAAAAATATGCTGGGGAAGAAAATATTCGATATTCAGAGAGAATTGCGTTCAAAAGAGATCCTATAGCTATATTTACTTGAAATCATAAGGATCAACTCACTATTCACAGTCTATATTAAAAACAGAGGTTTTTATTGTGAACCAATAATGGTGAGCTGTAAATCGACTATGATTTTATATCTTTTATCTTTCTTTTGATTGTTTTCCCTTTATCTTTCGGGAAGTCGGCTTTTATGTAGACAGCTTTTGCAAATATTTTATCTACCTGTCCTTCCATCGTTTTTTTTGCAAAAGTAAACTTTACTTTATCTCCTACGTTCATCATCTTCCTCCATCAACGTTATGCACTTGCACTTTCGGTTTTTGTCACGGTTTTTGTATCAGTTTTTGCATCAGATTTTGTGTCAGACTTTGCATCAGACTTTGTATCAGTTGAAGCTGCTGAAGCTGTTTCTACTGTGTCGGCATGATCCTCGCCATTTCCTGAGCTTGCCTTTTTCCCTACAGCATCAACGGGTTTCTTGTAATCAGTTGCATACCAGCCTGTACCTTTAAGGCGAAAGGAACAGCTTGAAATAAGTTTACTGAGTGGACCCTTGCAAAATTTACACTTAGATAATGGTTTATCTGTGATCCTCTGAAATATTTCGAATCTTTTACCACAGTCTGTACACTCATACTCATATATCGGCATGATTATTTACCTCCAAACTCCCAAAAAAAATACTTTAAAACTCGGGTATTAATATAACTCTTGCATTGCTGATCGTCAAGGTAATGTTTCTTCTGCTGATGTTTAAACCATCAATCTGTAACATGAAACTGGTTTTTATTCATTATTGCTTTTTGACATGATCGCATATTCAAACCCGTCTATAAGTGCCATAAAGGATGCCTTGTTGATGTTATCGGAAACTGCCGCGACGCTCCAGATATCCTTGCCATCGGTAAAAATAATGGAAACTTCAACCTTTGCAGATGTCCCGGATCTTGAGTCGTGGATTCTTGAAGCAAAATCTACAAGTTTAATGCCCTGGATTGCAGGGAAAACCGATGACAGTGATATTTTTAATACATTTGCCAAAGCATCTACCGGCCCCACACCGGTTGAAGCTTCATGCATCTGCTTTTTATTTGCTTTTATAATAACCGTTGCTTCAGGCCTGATACCGTCATCAATCAGCCTGTATGTTCCTACAATCTCGAAAGGGCTTTTATAGTTCTCAAGGGCTCGCAGTATGTTCAGTTCTTTTGTTGCATCATGGATATCGAGAAGTCTCTTCATCGTTTCCTCCTTTTAAAGGGGCTGGTTATGTCAAAAGTTTTCATAATATTGTTTTGTTTCTTGAGTATTTTTAGTTCTTTTCTCTTGGTCGGTCATCAGCATGTTCGGGGATATTGATCTGCGGCGGTCTGCTTCGCCTTGCGATGGATATTGATCTGCGGCGGTCTGCTTCGCCTTGCGATCCTCCGACGTACATTGAGTACGTCTGCGGCCTGCAAATCTCACAGCCCATCCACATCTGCAAAATCCCCGACATGCCGCTGCCCACTCAAACCGGATTCACATATACGCTTATGTGAATCCGGAATAAAGAAGGGGGTGAGTTTCTTCATTTTCAATTTTATTTTCTGCCTCCCCCTTATTTTGTCTTATAGAGGCTTGTATATATTCATTTTGCGAACCAATTTTTCATGCAACTATTGACAATACCAAGGGGCTTATATTACCCCCTCCTTACTTCCTGTATGAACGTGGGATGTTCGCTCACTTACGTTCGCTGGGACGTCCGCTTACGCTCGGACGTAAAAGCTTTCACGTCCTGCGTCCGAAGGAGCATAAGCGACTGAACGTCCTTCGTCCCTCGGGCAAACAGGTGCCTCGAACTTACTCGTTAGCATCTATGAGCAGTTTATAATCAATGCTGTCCACAAGTGCTCGCCAGCTTGCTTCAATAATGTTTTCCGATACACCAACGGTGCTCCAGGTACGTTTCCCGTCACTGCTTTCTATAAGCACCCTTGTTACTGCGCCGGTTCCATTTTGTGTTGTTAATACCCTTACCTTATAATCTATCAGTTCCATTTCCTTCAGTACGGGATAAAACTTATACAATGCTTTCCTCAAAGCAGCATCAAGAGCATTTACAGGGCCTTTACCAAGTGCTGCAGTATGTTCTATCCTGTCGCCGACTTTTACCATGATGGTCGCCTCGGAAACTGGGTGCCCCTTTTCCTTTTTGTCAATTATTACCTTAAAACCGATAAGGTCAAAAAACTTCTTGTGAATACCAAGGGCCTTTTTCATAAGAAGCTCAAGCGAGCCTTCTGCTCCTTCGAATTTATATCCGTACATCTCAAGGTCTTTTACCTTCTTTACCACGTCTTTGACCAGTTTCCTGTCTTTTTCAATATCGATGTTAAATTCTTTTGCTTTATACAGGATGCTGCTTTCTCCGGAAAGATCAGATATAAGGACTCTCTGTGTATTGCCTACCAACTCCGGTTTTATATGTTCATACGTTTCGGCATTTTTCCGTATTGCGCTGACATGGATACCTCCCTTATGTGCAAAGGCGCTATTGCCGACATAGGGTTTGTGTTTATCCGGTTTAAAATTTGCCATTTCATCAACATATAGACTCAAATCCCTCAAATGTGTAACTTTCTCCCTTGGAATCCCTGTATGATTCATTTTCAGGATAATGTTAGGGATGATAGAACAGAGGTTTGCATTTCCGCAACGTTCTCCATATCCGTTGATTGTGCCCTGGATATGTGAACACCCTGCTTTAACTGCCATCAATGTATTTGCAACAGCCATTTCAGTGTCGTTATGGGTATGAATGCCAAGTTGTATATCCGTTGTCTTCCGTACCTTCAGGACTGTGTCGTAAATTTCATAAGGCATACTCCCGCCGTTTGTATCACACAGGACAATTGCATCGGCTCCGGCATATTCCGCAGTTTTAATGACCTTTTTTGCATACACGTTGTTTTTTTTGTAACCATCAAAAAAATGCTCTGCATCAAAGAAGACAGTTTTGCCGTGCTTTTTCAGATATTTTATTGTTTTATCAATCATCTTAAGGTTTGTATCAAGAGTAACTTTGAGTGCATCCTTTACGTGAAGATCCCAGCTTTTCCCGACTATCGTCACATATTTAGTGTCTGCATCGAGTATAGCCTTTATAATCTCATCTTCGTCAGGGTCTGAATGGAGTTTCATTGTACTGCTGAAGGCTACTATTTTAGAATTCTTAAGATGAAGCTTCTTAACCTCTTTGAAGTATTGAAGGTCTTTAGGGTTTGATCCCGGCCAACCTCCTTCAATATAGTGCATCCCGAATTCGTCAAGCTTCTCGGAAATCCTGAGTTTGTCATTCAGAGAGAATGCTATATCTTCCGACTGTGCCCCGTCGCGTAATGTGGTATCGTAGAATTCAACCCTCAAGCTTTTCCTCCACCGGTTCGGAATCAAGCCCGAATGCTTTATGAAGAGCCCGCACAGCGAGTTCTCCATATTTCCCTTCTACTACACAGGAGATCTTGATCTCCGATGTTGTTATTGCCTCAATATTTATTCCCTCTTTTGCAAGGACAGAGAACATTTTCGATGCTATCCCGGCGTGAGACCTCATACCAAGCCCGATAATGGACACCTTGGCTATATCTTCGTCGAGCGATACCTTTTCTGCGCCGATTTTTGTTGCCACCTCTTCCATAAGCTTAAAGGCTTTTCTTCCATCGGCCTTTGCAACCGTAAAGGTAATGTCTGTACAATTATCCCGGCTTACGTTCTGAACTATCACATCAACAACAACGTTTGCATCAGAGAGGGCGGTGAATACCTTTGATGCTACTCCCGGCATATCCGGCACCTTGCTCACAGTTATTTTTACTTCGTTCTTGTTATGAGTAACACCTGTAACTTCCATTTTTTCCATGTCCGACACCTCCTTACATACTAATGTTCCCTCACCGTCTGTGAAGGAAGACTTTACAAGAATTGGCACATTGTATCTCATGGCAAATTCAACAGATCTTATCTGCAGTACCTTGGCTCCAAGACTTGCCATCTCAAGCATCTCTTCATAGGATACCCTGTCAAGTCTTCTCGCGCGGTCGCATATATTCGGGTCTGTTGTGTATACACCGTCAACATCCGTATAAATTTCACACAAATCGGCATTCAGTGCTGCAGCCAGAGCTACTGCCGATGTATCCGAGCCTCCTCTGCCGAGCGTTGTAATGTTGCCATTTTCATCAACTCCCTGAAAGCCGGGGACAACAATAACTTTCCCCTTGCCTATCTCAGACATGATCAGATCCTTTTCAATACGAGATATCCTTGCCTTGGTATAGCTTGAGTCTGTTACTATTTTTACCTGGTGGCCGAGTATTGAAACAGCATCGCATAGCATTTCTTTCAATGTAATGGCAAGAAGAGCTGATGTCACCTGCTCGCCTGTGGAAATTAATACATCGACTTCCCTTTCATCAGGGTTTTTGCTTATACTGCTCGCCAGATTGAGCAATTTGTCAGTTTCACCGGACATAGCTGAAACAACAACAACAATATCGTTGCCTTCCTTCCGGTATTTAATAACACGTTTGGCTACATTACTTATTCTTTCAATGTCTGCAACTGATGTTCCTCCATACTTTTGTACGACAAGCATTTACACCTCCTCCATCTTTCGCAATCGCAGATTATTCTATACACAAAACCTTTCATGGTCTGTTTACTGTAATTCTTCTTTCTTCCTCACTTACTACTTCAATTTTTACCCTGATTACTCCATCCTGCCATGATGCTCTTTGTGCCCATTCTACCACAACTATACCCTCTTGAAGAAACTCTTCCAGTGCAAAACCCTCAACTTCATTCCCATCAATCCTGTAAAGGTCTACATGGCAAAGGTTAAGGTTCCCCTCGTAAATATTCATAATTGTAAAGGAGGGGCTTACTACGTACTGCCAGTCTTTTACCCCGATGCCCCTTGCCACACCTTTTACAAGTTGGGTCTTTCCTGCGCCAAGCTCACCGTAGAGCGTATAGAGGTCACCTTTTTTTGCAATTTTCCCGAGTATCTCTCCTATATCCCATGTATCAGAGGGACTTTTCGATATAAACTCTTTCTCTTCCATCCCGTATATCCTGTATGGCCTTACCCAGACCGGCAAGGAGGTCGCCTGCAATGAGGTCCATATCCGTACTAGCCACAACCCAGTCATCTGCCAGATAACCGTGGAGGTATACGCCTGCAATGGAAGATTCCACAAGGGAACAACCCTGTGAAGCACATCCCCCGATGAAGCCGGTCAATATGTCTCCGCTCCCGCCTTTTGCCAGAGCCGGATTTCCTGTAGGATTTATAAAAATGTCGCCGGTGGCGCTGAAGACAACTGTCCGGGCGCCCTTTAAAACAAGGTTAATCCCTGTTTCTTTGACGAATTGCCTGCCGGCTCCGATTCTATCCTCATTTATCTCCTTTGTTGAAAGCCCGGTAAGGCGTGCAAGCTCGCCTGGATGAGGGGTAAACACAGCATTTCTTTTTGCCTTGCCTATAATGCCAACATAACCCTGAAAGGCGTTTATCCCGTCGGCATCAACGATAAAGGGCTTATCTATATTCACATAGAGTTTTCTTACAAGCTCCATTGTTTCCTGATTCTGAGAAAGTCCGGGACCAATGATTATTACATCCTTGTCTTCCACAAAAGCTTTTATCCGGTCATAGGAAGAGAGTGCAAAACATCCGGTACCATTATCTGCCACAGGGTATGTCATTACCTCTGTAAGTTTGACTTCCATTATGTTATTCAAGCTTTCAGGAATAATAAGCGTGACAAGGCCTGCACCTATCTTTAAGGCAGCCATTGAAGCCATATGCGCTGCGCCTGTCTTTCCAGGAGAGCCGGCGATTACAACTGCATGACCGTAAGTTCCTTTGTGTGACCAGGGATTTCTTTCTTTCAGTGCATTTTTTAACATTGCTCCGTCAATAATATATCCGTCAAAGCCTATTTTTTTCTCTATAAAGGATGGTATTGATATGTCGATTATTGTTAATTTGCCGGTATGATATGCGCCCGGGTAAAGTATCTGTCCTATTTTCGGGTAAGCGAATGTGAATGTATGAATTGCCCTGACTGCACATCCAAGAGGAGCACCGGTCTTTCCGTCAATACCTGACGGGATATCAACGGCTATGACAGGCTTGCCCGATTCGTTGATTTGTTCTATGACTGCTTTTTCCCTGCCTGTTACCGGCTTTGAAAGCCCTGTTCCGAAAATTGCATCTATAATAATATCGGCATGTTGTATGCCTCTTTTTACCAGGGCAAATGTATCATCTATCTCAACAATGTTTCCGCCTATTGATGCGTATAATCCCATATTTAAAGCAGCATCGCTTTGAAGATCCTTTTTTTTACAAAGAATAAAAACTCTGACATTATAGCCGGCTTCAAGTGCATACCGGGCGATTACAAAACCGTCACCGCCGTTATTTCCTCTTCCGCAGAAAATAGCAATGCGGTGTTTACCCTCAAGGTAGCGCTCTTTCATAAGTCTGTACATATTACGGCCTGCATTTTCCATAAGCACTGCCGAGGGAATGCCCCAGGTTTTTATTGCATACTCATCATATTTTGCCATCCGTTCAGGCGTCAGCACTTTCATATATTTACTCCCTTATCAGATTACCACTACTGATACTGCATATGCCCGTTCATGTGAAATACTTACCCCATCATATCGTTCCCCGAGGTATTCGATGTACGGTTTCCCCTGGGACTGCAAAACGTTAATGCTTTTCCAGGGCACCTTTCTGCCGATAGCTTTTATAAACGCCTCTTTGGCGGCAAACCGTCCGGCAAGCGACTCGGAGATCCTGTGTTTGCTGCCGGCGTATCGAATCTCGTCATCGGTGAATACCTTATTAAGGAATCTGTCGCCGTGCCTGTCAATTATGTTTTTCATTCGTATAACTTCAATTATATCAATACCAACCATAGTAAACTCCGCAAGAAAACACATTACCATAAAATGTGCTGATTTTAAAGGAGATATTTTACCATTACGCAGTTATCTTTAAAAGGAAAAAAGTTAACAGATGCAAGATTTGTAGATGCATTTCTTTTCAGATTTTCACTTGGTCGGGCGACGGCATGGCGGGGATGTCCATCTTCGGCGGTCTGCTTCGCCTTGCGATCCTCCATCGTACGTTCAGTACGATTACGGCCTGCAAAGCTCACAGCCCATCCAAATCTGAACATCCCCGCCATGCCGTCGCCCACTCAATCCGGATTCGATCAGCCTTCACGCTGATGCGAATCCGGAATAAAAAAGAATGTTCTAATTTTCATGTTCGAAGGAGTATGTCAAGCCATTAGTCATATTTATTATTTATTAATCGCAATTTAATTGTTTGGTCATAATATTGCTTGACAACTTTCTGTAATTGCAGGAAAATAAAATAAAAAAGTGACAATATGACGGGGGTCAATCGGTTCAGATTTTGCAATGTGTTTTAATGTTTATACAACAATCATTTTGCCCGTGTGATGGGCAAACCAAAAAACGGTATTGAGACCTCCAGGATAGATAAAAAGGAATTTTATGTTTTGCCATATGTCCAGACCGTGGAGCTGGATATATGGTGCCAGTGAAGAGACATTGGGATGTGTTGCAACAAAGGCGTATAGTTAATTGTTATGTGAAAATAAATAACTACTATAAGGGGTAATCATGCGCTTCTTTAAAAGTAAGCAAGAAAAACACGATGAAGAATTTACGAAGGCATGGAATGAAGCAATAGACCCGACACAAAAGGCATCCAAGCGAAAACGCATGTCAACAAAAGAAATCGCTGAAAAACTTTCCGAATATTTAAACGCAGACGACATTAAATCACCCGCCTATATTCTTCTCGATCACGAGTTGAAGTGCCGAGTAGAAAAAATCCAGAATTTTCCACAATACCTAATCCTATTTGCAATGATAGGGGGCATTTTCTTGGGTTGGCTTTTGCCTCAGTGGAAACCATTGGAATCAAAAACCTCCTTGGATATAATAGCGAACCATATTAAGGAACACGATGAGGCCAAAGCCGAGAGAGATGCCAAGCAAGGCACCGAGAACGTGAAGTTGCCAATCCCCTCGATCTCAAAAGCCGATATACTCAATCCAATAAAGCAACCAGACGAACAAACACCCAAAGACAAACAGGGTAAACAAAACAACACAAAACGCTAATGCTGCCCCGTGCTTTGTATGTACCAATAATGGAAAATGCCAGAAACAATAATATGAAGAATATAAAAGTAAAATGAGCAAACCCCACATAACCACAGAATGCACCCGACGCGGAAGAATGTCGAGTTTAGTACGTTTAGTTTTCATGCAACCTCCCTTCCCGCTCGCCGTGCGGGTGATCCTCATGTTCTACTTGACGTGCGATGTAAGAAATATCCCAAGTCAAAGGAGCTATCGCAGTGTTTGGTCGATACCTCCAAAGAATGGCTGAAAACAAAAGGGAGACAATATGTTGGAATTCCAAGTTCCTATATCACGGGAAATGGTCTTGCCAAGAGTTTCATTGAAAACCCTCCATAGGTCATTTCTAACAGGTCATTCCAGTGAAACGCTAAAAGCTTCGCTTTTGGCATCCGCTGAACTCCAACAGTATCAATTGTTTCAACTGGCAATTGTTGTCCATGTATTGATGAGTCATAAAATGAGGTTAAAAGAGTAAGGTATGCATCAAGCGCCTTTTTGAACAATAATTAAACAAGGAGGGTATAACTATGGGAATAGTAAGTTGGCTCACAGGAACTGATAAATATGGTGCTGTTCAAAGTGCTTTAATAGCGAAATATATGTTCTTACGCATGACTGATTCAGAAAAGGACAATCTCAATAGAAAAGCGTTCGAAGTATTGGTTCGTGGGGGAATTCCTCGTGACCGTGCGACAGATAGGATAGGAAGGTTGAATGAAGCCGAGAAATATTGCCTATACTCTATGACTTTGGCAACGGCAGGCATTCCTCCAGCACTAAAAGGTATACTCTATAATGATGAATGGTACCCAATCACGAATCCATTTGTTGCTCTGTTAAGAGCAGATAAACAAATGCGTGCCGCGTCATATCAGATCAAAAACAAGTATGGTGTCGACCTGTCTATCACTCTAATATAGCGATATCGTCTATGTCAGGCCACGTTGATACATCCAAGTTCTTAGGGAGGACAACCAATGAAACCATCTGTGTTTGTTCAGACTATAATATGTATCTTTGTCTTTTGGGCGACTTGTATGCCTCTGGACAAGAATAGCGAATGGTTGTACATCGATGAAGGAATGATAAGAATCGTAAACCGAGAATTAGTCCAAGATCGCCTCGTAAGTGTGGATACCGTGGTGGCTTATCAGGAAACGAGATCGGGTAATCCTTCCCTTCGCCCAATCAGAATAGACTTGTCACGGATTGCGCCACATCAACTTGTATTTCCTAATAAGCGAAAGCTTTGCGAGGGAGATTATTTGAGAGTGGGAAAAGAAAAACTGGAAGTTACAAAAATAGGTAAGAATATCCCTCTTTTCAAATAAGAATAATGTTTTATCGGTGTGACGAATATGGATGGGACGTTCCTTAAAAACTGATTCCTGAGAAGTAACTCCCAAATATTTATTGTATTAAATTGTATACAATGTGAAAGTATTGCATGTATAAGAAAACATCACCACAACAAAAACTATTCGGAGTAGAAACGCAGATGTCCCCCTCATTGCGCAGTCGACTTGAGACTTCGTGGGCCCTCCTGTTCAGGACCGAAGTTCTTCCAATCCTGGAGGGAAAACAGAAAATATAAAGGGGTCAGATACTGTCATTAATGTCAAGCCCAAAACTCTCCTTTTTTAGTTTTTTTATCATACATCACGATATGGTACTTTACCCTTATATACAGCATGTGCGATAAGAAGCAATTTTCTCATTGCAGCAATAACGGC
>JAPLKB010000002.1 GCA_026388275.1 Pseudomonadota bacterium | reverse complement strand
GGACGGGCACGCCTGGTAAAGGCCCCCAGTTCCAGATTTTCCATGACTGTCAGAGTAGAAAACAACCCCCTGCCTTCAGGAACCAGGGAGATGCCAATATCAACCATTTCCATGGGGCTTTTTCCGTCAATGCGGGCTCCCAGGAACTCTATCTGCCCGGAAGAGGGGCTTAACAAACCGGAGAGTGTCCTCAAAATAGTTGATTTTCCGGCGCCGTTGGATCCTATGATAGAGAAGACCTCACCCTCATGCACTTCATGCACTTTAAAGTTAACGTCCCACAGGGCCTGGGCGTCGCCATAGAAGACGTTCAGATTCGTTACGTTAAGTAATGGGTTCGCCAAGGTATGCCTCCACCACTTTCTTGTTTGTTGCTATTTCTTTGGATGTGCCTTCTGCGATCTTCTTTCCGTAATCCAGCACCACGATACGGTCACAGAGATTGAAAACAGCATCCATTTTATGTTCGATCCAGATGATTGATACACCGCGGGTTTTCCGTATTTTCTGAATGACGTCCATGATCTTTTCCGTTTCAGAGGGATTCAAACCGGCAAGGGGTTCATCCAGTAGAGCCAGTCCGGGTCTTGTCGCGATGGCCCTGGCTATCTCTATGAGTTTGCGGTCCGAGTATGTCAGATGTGCAGTTACAATATCCTTTACTTCCGATAGATTGAGGAGTTCCAGACACTCAAGGGCTTCATCCAGCGCCTTTTTCTTCCCGCTGCTTCTACCGTATATGGCGCCTACAAGCACGTTCTCTAAAACTGTCATGGTCTGGCAGATTCTGACAAGCTGAAATGTCCGGGCAACGCCTCTCCTGCATACCCGGTGGGGTTTAAGACCTAAAAGACTCTTTCCTTGAAACAGGATGGTTCCTCCGTCTGGCCGGTATACGCCGGTAATCACATTGAACATAGTGCTTTTGCCTGCCCCGTTAGGTCCGATAAGTCCAAGTATCTCTCCCTCATTCAACTGAAAGGAGACATCCTGAAGGACCCGGAGGCCGCCAAAATGTTTGCTCAGGTTTGATACCTCAAGAAGCATGATCCTGTAACCCCCTTATCATACCAATTCGCCTTCAATCATATAACTTCGCTACCTCCTCCTCGCTCTCCGCTATCCCCGGAGCTCACGTCGCCCCCTCCACCACGACCCGCTCTGCGGGTGCCCCGGCCGTCGAAGCCTCCTCCTCTCGCTCACCGTGTGAGCTAAATGAACCCTCTTACGCCTGCGTCGGCTCGTTGTTGCCCGGGTACCCTCTGGGTGCTATAAATGAATCCGAATTGGTATCAGTCCTTCAAGACACGGGAAGAATGATCCCCGTATCACATTAATATCAATATCCTTAATAAAGTGACAGGCCGCCATCATGTACTATCATCTGGCCTGTAATGAAAGCGCTGTCATCAGTCGCGAGAAAGAGCGCAAGTCCTACTAAGTCTTTCGGAACCCCAGGTCTTTTGAGACACCGACCCTGCAGCTGCAGTTCATCAAGAGGGGGCAAAGGTAATGCCTTGTTGCGATCGAACTTATCCCCTCCTTCTGAGTGGGTAAAGCCGGGAGCAATTGTATTTACGTTTATATTGAAATCGCCAAGTTCACGTGCCATACATCTGGTCAAGGCCATCACAGCTCCTTTTGATGCGACATAGTGAGGCATACCCGGCACGCCCTCCAGGATGGATGCCGAAGATAAATTAATAATCTTGCCTCCCTTCTTCTTCATGTAGGGGAAGACTGACTTAATACAGTGAAACACTCCGCTGGTATTGACTTCTATTATATGTTTAAACTCCTCACTGCTCAATTCTGTAAAAGGTTTTAGCACAATATTGGCAAACATTGCGGCGTTGTTAATGAGAATATCAATATGCCCGAAACTATCGAAAGCAGCTTTAGCCATAGCTATGCATTCCTGTTCATTGCTTACGTCCGTTTTGACAAAAAGCGCCTCGCTTCCAGCTTTATGCACACTTTTCGAGGTCTTGCTTCCGTCTGAAATGTCTGCAATGACGATCTTTGCACCTTCTTTTGCGAAACCAACTGCGAATGCCGCTCCAATTCCCTGGGAAGCCCCTGTTATAATTGCTACTTTACCCTTTAATCTCATACGTCCTCCTTTCAAAGAAAAACCTCCTTTGCCCTTCTTCAGGCAAAGGAGGCTTCATTACCTCCGTAGCATTGGAGAATTTCTCCCTTATCATATTTCCTCAATTGTACATGCACAATGAAATTCATGTCAAGCATTTTTTGACAGCGAATTGTCTAAAGATAAAGAGATGTATAAGTAAGAAGGGCGGTTGCAGCCGCCCTTCTGTTCCAGGACATCACTTTATGGCTCCCAGTTGTTTAAACAGCCCATAGATGTCCATCACATCCCAGTGTTCAGCAAGTTTCCCGTCCTGTACGCGAAAAATGTCTACTGCCTCGAAAGCGTAATTCTGCCCTGAGGCGGGTATTCCCAGCCACTCTTTCCTGAGTGTCCCTGCGTATGTTCCATACACCCATACCTCGTTGCCTTCGGCGACAATTTTCTTGAGCGTGTAATTCCAGTCAGGTACAGAGGCAAACCAGGTCGAGAAGAATTCCTTAAACCCGCTTGCGCCCTGTTTTACCAAAGGGTTGTGCTGAATATAGTCAGTCTTCACGAATTGTTCTACTGCAGACAGATCTTTTTTCACGAAAACAGACTCTGCAAATGCTCCGATTACCTTCTTATTGGTTTCTGCCAAATTCTCTGCCATTGCCATACCTCCTAAAGTAAAGATTAAGATAGCTAATAAGGCTATCCTTACTGCTAACCTTGTTATTGATCCTCCTTCCGTAATTTTTATTGCCGCAGCGGCATGCTGATCATTTTAGATGCTAATATTACTATTTGCAAGTAGGCACTTTTTTGTGATATACTACCCATATGGTAACTATAAGGAAAATTAAGCGTAAGGAGATGGTTTTCCATGAAATGGGATGTATATAATGAACATTGTCCTACAAGGATTGTTCTGGATAGGATTGCCGATAAATGGGCAGTCCTCGTTGTCGGTGCGCTTGAGGATAAAACGAAGAGGTTTGGAGAATTGCGACGGGAGATTGGCGGTGTGTCGCAGAAGATGCTAACCCAGACGCTTCGAGGGCTTGAGAGGGACGGCCTCGTGACCCGTGTTGTTTACGCCTCGGTGCCGCCGAAAGTGGAGTATTCACTTACCGACCTCGGGCGTACGCTGGTGCGTATACTTGAGGCTATACGCGAGTGGTCAGAAAATAACATTGAAAATGTTTTGAAAGCCCGGGATGGATACGACACCAAAGCTGTGTCCGAGATACCTGACGAATGAACGTTGCTGGTGTTCGAGACCCGGATAATGAAAACTGAAATTATAATAATGACGGATAGTTAGATATTATGAGATGGAAGAAACAGGTTTGTGAAAATTAAACTTGACAATTTATATTAAGAAATTGTACTACTATTTTTAAGGTAATGACGCCTCTTTTGCCCGATGAAGGGTAAAAGAGGTTTTTTGTTTCTTCGCTTAAGCGACGAACAAGAGGCATTACGTAAAAAAATGCAGACTTATATCGATAGCAGAAGTGCTGTCATGTTGGAGGTAATGATGCCTCTTTTGCCTGATGAAGGGCAAGAGAGGCATTTTTATATTTTAATGAGAGGTTTGACAAACAACGAAGATCAAAGCATCAAATGCTTAAGCAAGGAGGTGCATGGCATAACAATAATGCTTAACCAGCGTTGATTCTCAAAAAATCTATTAAGGAGGAATCAAGATGCCGAAAGAATACAAAATGTACATTAATGGTGAGTGGGTAGATGCCCTTGACGGAGAGGTCTATGACGATCTCAACCCTTACACGGGCGAGGTTTTTGCAAAAGTGCCGTCGGGAAAGAAAGCTGACGCAAGGCGGGCTATTGATGCAGCAACAGCAGCATTTCCATCATGGTCGCATACGCTTCCTGCTGAACGTCAGGCTTTGTTCCTGAAGGCTGCCGACATTCTCGAAAAGAAACAGATGGAGATTGTCGGGATTCTTGCAGAAGAAACGGGCTGCACCTTTGGTTTTGCCATGTTCCAGACCATGTTCACCCCCGGTTTACTGCGCGAAGCGGCGGCACAGGCGCATCAGGCAACCGGTGAAATAATTCCTGCCGATCTGCCCGGTGCATTTTATATGGCAATACGCCAACCCGTGGGTGTGGTTGCAGGCATTGGGCCGTGGAATGCGCCTTTGATCCTGTCACTGCGTTCTATCTGCATGCCTATTGCTTATGGAAATACAGCGGTTCTTAAGCCCTCAACGGAGGCGGCTGCAGCGGGCGGCGTAGTGCTTGCAGAGGTTTTTCATGAAGCAGGTTTTCCAAAAGGTGTTTTGAATCTTGTTACCAACGGGCCTGGCGGAAGCAGTGAGATAGGAGACGAATTCATCGAACACCCGAAGGTGCGCCGTATCAACCTGACCGGTTCAACTGCAGTAGGACGTCAACTGGCTGAAAAAGCCGGCCGCTACCTGAAACGTGTTGCCCTGGAACTGGGCGGACAGAATCCCATGATCATCCTGCGCGATGCTAACATTGATGATGCTGTTAACGCTGCAGCATTCGGGGGGTTTCTCCATCAGGGACAGATTTGTATGTCAACGCGGCGGATCATTGTGGAAAAGCCCGTTGCAAAAGAATTTACTGAAAAATTTGTCGCAAAAGTTTCAACTTACAAGGTTGGTAACCCGAAGGAACCGGACACGATCATCGGACCTCTTATCAATAAGTCCCAGCTTGACCAGGTCAAAAACAGCGTAGATGCTGCTGTGCGTGACGGTGCGAAGATCCTTTTAGGCGGCAAGTCTGAGGGACCTTGTTACTATCCTACAATACTGGCTAATGCAAAGCTCAGTACACCATTTTCCTGTGAAGAGACCTTTGGCCCGGTAGTTTCGGTAATCGAGGTTGAAAATGTTGAGGATGCAATCGCAGTTGCAAACGATACCATGTACGGACTTTCTGCTGCTGTTTTCACCAATGATTTAGCCAAAGGCCTGGCCATCGCTGAACGCATCGAATCCGGAATGGTTCATATAAACGATCAGACGGTTCATGATGAACCGCAGGTGCCATTCGGAGGTGTGAAGGATAGCGGTTGGGGCCGGTTCGGCGGCAAAGCTGCACTGGAGGAGTTTACTGAACTGCGTTGGATCAGTATGCAGCTCACTCCGCGCCAGTATCCGTTCTGATGTGTTTGATTAACCCGGTACTGTGCATGCAATAAAGGAAGAAGAAGATGAATGCAAAAAGTATATACTCGATGTTTATTGGTTGAACTGTGTTCATCGCTTTGTTTATGATTTTTTCTTTTGGCTGCCATGCAGGAAAAAAGATTGCTATCAAAAGGCGATCTCCCTGCATGGCTTTATATCAAATTGGACTGCCTGTTGATTTGATCAACTATAAAGGCAGAGCTCTGTCTGTACGACCGGTTGACATATATGAAAATAATAGAGTATGAATATGTATAAGATTTCCCATCAAGACACAACGGGGTTACAGCCGGAGAATATGGGTGCATATATTGAGACGGGTGTTGGAAAGACACATACAGGCAAGGATGCCGATATGGGCCGTAAGGCTGCGGTCGAAGCCCTTACACGGCTTAATCGTTTTAAACCGACGTTAACAATAGTGTTTGCCTCCTCAGAGCTTAACATTGAAGAAGTCAGCAGAGGGGTTGCCGAAATTGTCGGAGACTGTCCAATTATAGGCACGAGCACCGCAGGGGAAATAGCTGATGGGTATTTTTCGAGAAGCGTTGTCGTTGCCGTTATCGCCTCGCCGCATTTACGGATAAAGACAGGTATCGGCAGGCACGTTTCTTCTGATTACAAAAAGGCTGTCAGACAGGCATTGGCCGAAGCAGGGGTTTCAGAATATTTCAGCCCTGACCACCCTTTACATCAGATGCTGCACATGACAACATCAAGAGGGGCAGGGGTTTCACCTGTGTTTCTCATTATTTTCTCTCCGGGTGCAACAAAAAAACAGGCATCCTTAAGCCACGATATTCACACGGAACTCCGGAAGGCCTCGGTAAACCGTATTCCCATATTCGGAGGGAGTTCTTCCGACAATTTTCATTTTGAGGCAAATTTCCAGATACTTAATGATATGGTTTACAATGATGCCTTAGTCCTTGCTTTTGTGGAAACAGATATACTTTTCGGTCTCGGAACAGCCCATGGGTTTTCTCCTACAACAAAACGTGCATTAGTTACAAAGGCATCAGGACACATTGTTCACGAACTTGACGGGAGACCTGCAGTTGAGGTCTGTGCCGATTTGCTCGGCATACCTATTGAACATCTGGGGGACGGAGTGATCTGGTTCAGCCAGTTTCCCTTCGGTACCAGCGATTTATATGGCAACTGGCTCCTCAATGTTCCTGAATGTGTACTGCCCGATGGTTCTATACAATTCGGACCCCTGATGATGAATGATCAGGTACTTACGCTGATGCGGGCAGCCAGAGACGATATAGTTCAGGCAGGGCTTGCCGCCTATAACAAGGCCATCCACCAGGGAGGTTTAAAAAAGCCGTCTTTTGCAATGATGTTTTCCTGTGCCTTAAGAAAGAGATTGATGGGGCCTGACGAGTCAAAAGAAATGGACCTCCTTCGCAAAAAAGCCAGGATTCCTGTATGTGGATATTATACCTTCGGTGAGCAGGGTCTTTCTGATGACGGACTGCCGGTTTTCCAGAACCAATCGGTTTCAACGCTTGTTTTTTCAGATGAGCTGAACCCTGTTACTGCATTGATGCACAAAGGAAAACGCATTTATTACGAATTTACGTCGCGGCTGAACAAAAGAGAAGCTCAGATGAAAATAATGAGTAAAATTAATCAGATTATTCAGGAAGAAACCGATGTGATGCATCTTGTTGCCCGGCTGTCAGACAGGCTCAGCAGCCTGTTTCCCTGGGCAGTCTGGAGATTTTACCTGCCCGCAGAAAACCGGAATACCTTTTCGATAGCTGAAACTCAGGACAACGATGGATTTCCTGTACAGATAAACAGTAAGCAAATACCCTCCGGTTTTACCTCAATTTTCCTTGACAGCCAGAGCAGGCGGTTCGGGATATTGCTATTGGAAAAGAAGACCAATATTGTTTTGCCCGAAGAAGAAGATATGGCCCTCGCAAAAACAATAGCAAGACTTATTGCCAGAGGTTTGCAGAGGATAGAGGTAGACAGAAAGCTGACCAATAAACTGGTTCAATTGGAAATTTTAAACCATTTGAGTAATGAAATTTCACGGTCTATTACAACAAATACAAAATTAAAAAATATTACAAGGCATATCAGACGTATCCTCAAACTTTCAATGGTAAGTCTCTGGCTCATTGACCCTGCCGGCGAGTTCCTTATAAAAGATGCATATGATGCGGACAAAGCATCTAAAGATATCTATTCCGAGAATGATGAAAGCCTTGCGCGGTGGCAGATTGAGCATTGCCAGCCCATTTCGATAGCCGATATACCGGTAAACAACTGTCCGGTGGAGATATCTGTTCCCTTTGCGACAGGCTTTATTTCGCTGCCTATTTCATACAAGGGACAAATAAGAGGAATACTAAACCTCTTCTGGAAAAAAGACAAAAAACTCTCCTTTCAGTATGACCGGATACAGGAAGACATGGAATTTCTATCGGGCGTTACCAATCAGCTTGCCATTTTTATAGAGAACAGGTATCTTCAGAAGCATAAAACATTCTTGAAGGAGATCCATCATCGGGTGAAAAACAATCTGCAAAATGTTGCCAGTATTTTACGGATGCAGATCAGACGCCTTGATGGAATCTCAGCAGAGCAGGCATTGAATGACAGCATATCGCGTATAATGAGCATTGCCGTCGTACATGAAACACTTTGCCAGGGTGAAATCGGTATGGTGGATCTGCAGAGGCTTATGGATAATGTAAGCAGGCTGTCTCTTGCGGGTCAGATTGAGCCCAGGATGACAGTGGATATACAGGGGCCGTCAATGATGATCCCCTCAAGAGAGGCCACATCCCTTGCCCTGATCATGAACGAACTGATCCAGAATGCTGCTCGTCATGCCTATAAAGGGCAGAGCGAAGGAAAACTTTCAATAATTCTTGGGGAGAAGGAAAACAACGTGTCGTTGACTGTTCAGGATGAAGGTTCAGGCCTGCCGCACGGCTTCAACCCTGATAAGGACGGTAATCTTGGTCTTACGATCGTCCGCACATTAGTTAAGGACGATCTGCGGGGCAGGTTTACGTTGAGAGGAGAGGGAAGAACTACCGCATGTATTGTATTTCCTTTATTGAAAAATTACTATGACCTGAAACTATGAGCTTTCGTATTTTAATCGCAGATGATGAACCCCTGATCCGGGTAGACCTGAAAGAATTGTTGGAGGGGATTGGCCATGAAGTGGTTGCCGAGGCACGGGACGGCAGAGAGGCCCTTGATCTGATAAAGCAGAAAAAACCTGATGTTGTCATACTGGACATAAAGATGCCCCATATTAGCGGCATAGACATGGCAAGAAAGATAGCAGACAGCTATCCCGTGATAATACTTACCGCCTATTCCGACCGCCATCTCATCGATCAGGCCAGAGATGCCGGTGTTATGGCATATCTTACAAAACCCTTCAGGGAGGAAAGCCTTTCTCCTGCCCTTGAATTGTCGGTAAGACATTTTCTGGAAAAATCCTCTCTTACAGAACGTATAGTACGACTCAAGGATGAACTTGAAACACGTAAACTTGTAGATAGGGCTAAGGGTCTCCTGATGGATAAGGAACATCTCACAGAGTCACAGGCATACCGCAGGATTCAGAAGATCAGTATGGACAAAAATAAGTCGCTCAAAGAAGTTTCAGAAGCTATTATTACTATGCTCGGGTAGAACGTTTGTGCCAATTATCAATCCAAATGATTCTCTACAGCTTGCTGCAGGATTACTACTTTCCCTCGCCCCTCCGGGGGAGAGGGCGGGGTGAGGGGGGTATGAGCCTCTTTCCAGTGATACGCCGCAGCTTCCTGCGTGGAGGTTCATTCAATCTGTTGCAGGTAAACCCTGCAAAGCCCTTTGATTTTATTGCCCCGCCGGGTCAATACCCCGAAGCTTGCTTCGAAATGGTTCCATATTCTTGCTTTTGATACCCCGTCCGCTTGCGGCGGGGTGATTCATTTCACATAGACAATAAGAGGTTAATTGGAATAAGATGATTGCCCCGTATGCTCATAACCAATCTTGATAAAACTTTAAAAATGTTTATACTATGCATAGTAAACAATAAAATTGGAGGTTTTGTATGAACCAGATGAAGACTTTCTTTCTGATGGTTATTTTAACAATAATTTTTGTTGCCCTTGGAGGCATGATAGGAGGAAGCACTGGCGCTTCAGTCATGTTTCTCATTGCCCTTGTCATGAACCTTGTGAGTTACTGGTTTTGCGACAAGATTGTCCTTTCCATGTACGGTGCAAAAGAGGCATCCCAAAGCGAATTTCCCCAATTGTACAGTATTATTTATAATCTTTCCCAAAAAGCATCTATTCCCATGCCCAGGGTTTATATTATAGACAGTGAGAGTCCAAATGCTTTTGCAACCGGCAGAGACCCGTCAAAAGGTGTAGTGGCTGTTACGCGAGGGATTATGCGGATATTAAGCCTGGATGAACTTGAAGGTGTTCTTGCGCATGAGATATCCCACATTAAGCACAGGGATATACTCATACAAACAGTTGCAGCAACGCTGGCGGGTGCGATTACCATGATTGCCAACTGGGCGCGTTTTGCTGCATTTTTCAGCGGAGGGAATAGTGATGATGAAGGCGGCGGCAATATATTAAGTGTGATCATTTTTTCAATAATAGCCGCTTTTGCTGCCATGCTTATTCAGCTTGCAATTTCAAGGTCAAGGGAATATCTTGCTGATGACGGCGGAGCAAGGCTCACAGGGAATCCGCTGTTTTTATCGAATGCCTTAAAAAAACTCCATGCAGGCATTATACGCAGTCCGATGAACGATGCAAACCCCTCTACTGCTCCACTCTTTATCATGAACCCCTTTACTGCAAAGGGGGTGCTCTCACTTTTCAGCACCCATCCTCCAATAGAAGAAAGAATCAAGAGATTGGAGGATATGGCATATAGAAAATAATTTCGGTAGCACTTTAAGAACGATATGTATTCAGGCAATTAAGAAAGTAGAGGACGGCAGTTTCCTTGATGAGACTTTAGACCGTTCATTTTCAAGGCATAAACTTACAGAGACACAAAAAGGCCTGATTTACGAAATAGTGTCCGGAGTGGTGAGATGGAAGGGCTATCTTAACTGGATACTTTCCCGATACGCAAGAAAAACGGTAAAAAATGAACTAAAATATCTCCTGTGGATCAGCTTTTATCAGATTTCATTTATGAAAAAAGGAGTATATCACATTGTTAATGAATCGGTGGGCTATGCAAAAGATGAGCATGGCGTATATATCGGGAACTTTGTCAACGCAGTGCTGAGAAATTTTATCAGAGAAACAGAGGCTGTTAATCACAGGCCTATTCCAGACATAGATAAAACCGGAAATTTACACGATTCAATCCCGCCGGAAGCAGAACAATCCCAAATTTCAAATCCAAAATTTCAAATTTCAAATCTGTCTGTTCTTTATTCTTTTCCTGAATGGCTTGTCAACAGATGGCTTAAAAGGTTCGGGCATCATGAAACGATAAAGCTTCTTACTCTCTTAAATGAGCCCCCTGAATTCGGCATAAGAGTGAACCTTAACAAGATTTCGTGTGATGAAGTAATGCGCTGCCTTGAAGATAAAGGTATCGGAGTCAGGAAGGGGCGTTTCCTGGAATCAGCACTGTATGTTGACAGATTAAGCCTTGTGTTGAAAGATGAGCTTTTTAAAAAAGGCCTTATTCATATTCAGGATGAAGCCTCTCAACTTGCCTGCTTATCAATCCAGTCTGAAAAAGGTGGTCTTGTATTGGATGCATGTGCAGGGCAGGGAACCAAAACAGAACAAATGAAAGAACAGCTTAATTTAAAGGCAATCGTTGCAATGGACAATGAAATGAAGCGGTTAAAATTCATAACCTCCACGATAAATCGTGTAGAAGGTGATGCTGCCTGTAGTCCCTTCAAGGACGGAGTTTTTGATGCAGTCCTCCTTGATGCCCCATGTTCTTCTTTTGGCATTATCAGGAAACATCCTGAAATAAAATGGCGAAGAAAAGAAAAGGATATTGCCGTATTCGGTGAATATCAATTCAACTTATTAAAATCTTTATGGACAAAACTGAAAACAGGCGGCCATCTTGTCTACAGTGTTTGTTCTTTTGAACCTGAAGAGACTGTCTCTGTTATAAATAGGTTCAAAAAAGAAGAATCATTTATACTTGAAAATCCTTTACCGTTCCTGTTTAATAAAAATATGGAATATTATTTATCTTTACCGCATGAAACAGCAATGGACGGATTTTTTATAGCAAGGCTTAAAAAGATATGAATTGGCTAAAGGTTTTCTTATATTTAGGGGTGGTTATAGCAGTTTTTTTAATGTCAGGATATTTTACGGTAAGCATTCTGCTCAAAACAGGAGGAATCGTTATATGCCCGGACGTGCGGGGAAAAACTGTCGACGATGCAAAGCAATTAGCTAAGAGTAAGGGGTTGTCCCTTTCCGTGGTGAAATATGAAAGGAGAAATGATGTTCCCTATAATCATATTACAGTACAGAAGCCTGAAGCAAATATATCTACCAGAAAGGGAAGGGTTGTACTTGTAATTGTATCTGAAGGGCCGGAACTTGTCCGGGTTCCGGGACTGACAGGACAACCAATAGACAATATTGCAGAGATGATGAAAGGAATAAACTTGGTAGTTGAGAAAATAATTTATGTACCAAACCAAAAAGTCGACAAAATAATTGCCCAGATACCAAAGGCTGGGGAAGACATGCTTGAAGGGAAAGGAATAACGCTTTTTGTCGGCGTAGAGCAAAAAACACTTTATATGATGCCGGATTTAAAAGAGTTGGAACTGTCTGAGCTTTTGAACGAAGTAAATAGAAAAGGCATAAAACACAAAATAACATACGAGAAAAGCGGATATAGCTTGCGTTTAAAACCGTCTATAAATGCATCTATTCCTTTAAAAACCATATTTAACACAGATGATGAGATAGAATTCAAAGTAATTACCGGAGGATAATATGAATAAAATCAAGATTGCCCCTTCCATCCTTTCATGCAATTTTTTAACACTTGAAAAGGAGATAAAATCAGTCGAAAAAGCCGGAGCAGACCTGATACATATAGATGTAATGGATGGCCATTTTGTTCCGAACATAACAATTGGCCCTATGTTTGTTGAGGTCATAAGGAAAATTACAAAAAAAACACTTGATGTACACCTGATGATCGAAAACCCTGAGAAGTTTGTAAATGCTTTTATAGATGCCGGTGCGGATATTGTTACAGTTCATATTGAGACTGACCCTCATATCCTTAGAACGATAGATGTGATTAAATCATGTGGTGCAAAGGCAGGCATAACCTTGAATCCATCGACACCGCTTGAGATGATCGAATATGCCCTTCCTGAAGCAGATCTTTTGCTCATCATGACAGTAAATCCCGGATTCAGCGGGCAATCTTATATCCAGTCTATGGATAAAAAAATTATAAGAGCGCGGGAGATGATAAAAAAAACCGGGAAGGCAATCGATCTCCAGGTAGACGGCGGCTTAAAGGCCTCAAATGCGAGAAAAGTTGTTGAAGCAGGTGCAAATATACTGGTTATGGGCACAGAGATATTCCACAGCAAAAACTACAAGCAGAAAATAGATGAAATAAGGAAAAATATTGCAGAGGTGGAGTCTGGATCTAAAAAAACAAAAAATATATAAAAAGGTCTTTGAGATTGCCTGCAAAACCCTTTCAGATTCGGATTGCGAAGCCCGATTTGTCAATGCAGGAGTTACCTATGAGAAAATACAGGATCAGTACAGCGTTGATGTATCTTATTTTGATGAAATAATTACGCTTAAGATACCTGAATTTTTATTCAAAAGCTCAAAAGGGGCAAATGTTACACTTGTAACAAAGATTATTATCCTTCATTATATTAATACCGCCACTGGTTCATTGTCCGGTCTTGATAAAGTATCCTATGTGGATATACCGGGATTAGCGGGATATTTACATGTTTTTGAACAAAGGGTGTCCCGCCCTCTTATTACAGCCTTCGGGTCTGATAAGCATGTTTTTCTTGAGACCGGTGAAGCTATAGGAGGAATAAAAGAGGAATACGGCGATGCATCTTTTACTCTCTATGCTCTTCCGAGAATACCTATTACATTTATTCTGTGGGAAGGTGATGAAGAATTTCCACCTTCCTTGAAAATACTTTTTGATCCTTCCATTACAGGATATCTGCCTCTCGAAGATATAACAGTCATATCAAAGCTTGCATCAACAAGGATAATAAAAGAAGCCAGATTAAGACATTGCGGAATTTAAAAAATCTAAACAAGCATGTGTGCAGATGATAGCTACAGGTATTATGGTTATTGACTTTCTTAGACTTTTTATGCTTAAGTAATAGTTTCGATAAGTAATAACTCAGAGGGAATTGAGGTGAGAACATGAAAAGAACATACCAGCCTCACAATAAGAGCATGAAAAGAACGCATGGCTTTCTTGTGAGAATGAGGACAGCTTCAGGAAGAGAAGTATTAAGAAGAAGAAGGGCCAAAGGAAGAAAACAACTGACTGTATAATATCCTTGTGTGGTAGATAGCGGGTAACCAATAAATTAAGACCATAATTATCAACCCATAAAAATATCACATGGTAACCGATGTAAATGGAATACTGTCTTACAAAAAAAGAACGACTGAATAAAAAGGATTTTCGGGGTATAAAATGGGTAAAGAGTGCGGAAACACACAATTTTATACTTTTATTATATAGAAATAAAAACAGTATAAAAAAGATTGGGGTAACGATAAGGAAAAAGGTAGGGGGGGCAGTTTTCAGGAATCGGATGAGGAGGCTTATAAAGGAATATTTTAGGCTTAATAAGTCACTTTTTAAAGATTGTCATAACCACCTTATCAAGGTAAAGAAATCACCCCAAAAGTTGACATGGATTGATGTAAATAGAGAATTGCAAGAATTATTAAATGGACATGCCCGATAATGAAAAAATACGTAATACGGTTAATAAATCTATACAGTATTTTCCTATCCCCTCTGATCCCCACTGAATGCCGGTATTATCCTACCTGTTCGTGTTATATGAAAGAAGCGATAGAAAAAAAGGGTCTTGGTTTAGGCGTACTGCTGGGATTAAAAAGAATTTTAAAGTGTAACCCTTTGTATCCCGGTGGATATGATCCGGTTAAATAGCGGAGGCATTGAATGGAAAAGCGTACCATAATAGCCCTGGTTCTGGCAGTTGTCATAATTTTTTTGTTTCAGACTTACTTTGCTCCAAAACCACAACAACCACCACAACAACCAACTGAGCAGTCCCAAAAGAAAGAACAGGCAAAGGAAGGGGAAAAAAATAAAACACAGACTATAGCCAAAGAAGAAGTGCAAAAGGGAGAAATAAAACAAAAAGGAAAGGGCATTACATCTAAACCTGAAATAGAAGCAAAACCCCCGAAAGATATATTTGTTGAAACTCCTTTTTTTAAGGTTACGTTGACGGACCTTGGAGGAGGTATAAAAAACGTAAAATTAAAACAATACAAGGAAAATGTTAAAGACGACAAGGACAAAGAGATGATCGAGGATGTAAATCCCTATGTCTATCTACCCGCAATTTCCAGAATTGTTAATAATGAAACGATAAATGACAAAACCAGCTTTAAATCGGACAGGGATAATGTGACAATAAAAGATAAGCCGGAGAAAATTATTTTTACCGGTGTATTCAGCGACGGCAAAAAAATTAAAAAAACATATACATTCTATCCTGATACGTACACTATTGACATGGATGTTGAAGTCCAGGACATTGATAAAAATACAATACGCATTGATTTTGCAACAATAAACAGCAAAAAAACATCAAGCTATACATTTAAGGGACCATTTGTTTTTAATGGTAAAAAATTTGAGCAGATAGAAAAGATCGAGAAGAACATTGAAATTGATAAAAATTTCAAATATGCAGGCCTTGATGAAGGTTTTTTTGCTTTTATCTATATGCCTCAAGACAACTCCGGTGTACCTCTTACCATCCTTAAAACTGAAACAGGTATCCCAATCCTGAGATTACAATCGAATAAAGAAAATATTTCGGCAAAGTTGTACTTTGGTCCAAAACAGAGCGATATATTGAAAAGCCTCAATGTAAAAGCTGAAAAAATTATAGATTTCGGCTGGTTTGATATTATCGCAAAACCGCTGATTCTTGGTATGAACTATAGCAATAAAGTAACGCACAACTATGGAATAGATATTATCCTTCTGACCATACTAATCAAAATTATTTTTTATCCGTTGAGCGTAAAGAGCTTCAAGTCAATGAATAATATGAAAAAGCTGCAGCCGCGGATTCAACAATTGAGGGAGAAATATAAGAATGACAAACAAAAGTTGAACCAGGAGATGATGGATATTTACAAAAGAGAAGGCGTAAATCCTATGGGAGGATGCCTCCCGATGGTTATTCAGATTCCCGTATTTTTTGCCCTGTATAAAGCACTTTCCAGCGCAATAGAACTGCGTCATACTCCGTTTATGCTGTGGATTAATGATCTCTCTGCGCCTGAAGATTTATATTCTTTTACTGTCCTTGGATATTCCTTACCAATAAGAATTTTACCGTTAATTATGGGTGTTACTCAGGTCATTCAGCAGAAAATGACCCCAACCACTGCCGACCCCATGCAGGAAAAGATGATGCTTTTTATGCCCATCCTTTTCACATTCCTTTTCTGGGGATTTCCTGCGGGACTTGTTCTGTACTGGCTGGTAAATAATGTAATATCCATTGGACAACAATACTACATTAATAAAAAAGTCTCTTAAGGGGGCAATATGGATTTTATAGAAGTAGAAGGCAAAACTTATGAAGATGCAATTAGAAAGGCTTCACTTGAATTAAATGCCGAAGAAAGAGACCTTGAAATAGATGTTAAGGAAATAGACACAAAGGGTATCCTTGGTTTTCTCGGCAGTAAAAAAGTAAGAATTACGGCAAGAATTAAAAAAATAGACTCTCCTGAAATAGATATGTTGAAAGTAAATACTCTTGATTCAAACGTGCCGGAGACAGACACCATTGAGGAATATGGCAAGTTTTTTTTAGAGGAGTTGAGCAAATTTGTCGATCTGAATTTTAATATAAAAGTCACAAATACGCCTGAAAGACTGATGTTTCTTATACAATGTGACCATGGAGATATATTGATCGGGAAAGACGGAGAAACGCTTGAAGCTCTCCAGCATATCCTCAGACTTGCTATTGCAAAGCGATATAAACAGGGTTTGAAACTTCTCGTAGATATTAACGGCTACAGAGAAAAACGGAAAAAAGGTCTGACAATAATGGTAAAAAGACTGGCAGACAAAGTTAAAAGGACTGGCAGGATTCAAAAAACAGATCCTCTTAATCCTTACGAGAGAAGGGTGGTTCATACACTTTTTAAGAACAATAGAAATGTAAGCACGAAAAGCGAGGGTGAAGGGCATACAAAACGGGTAGTTATTTCACCTAGAAAAAAGAATATGAATGGAAAAAGATGATACCGTATGTGCCATTTCAACCCCTGTTGGTGAGGGTGGGATCGGTATAGTCAGAATGAGCGGGCAGCTTGCCCACCCTATAATAAAGAAGATATTTAAGCCAAAGAAAAATATAAATTTTTATCAACCACGCACCCTATACCTTGGTCACATTACGAATCCGGATAGAAATAAGATAATTGATGAAGTGTTTGCAGTATTCATGTATGCACCGAATACTTATACAAAAGAGGATATTGCAGAGGTTTATTCCCATGGCGGGTACGCTACCCAGAAAAATATTCTGGCCGCTATGATCGCGCAAGGCGCAAGGCTTGCCGAACCTGGTGAATTCACGAAAAGGGCCTTTCTCAATGGTAGAATAGATTTACTCCAGGCGGAATCTGTCCTCGATATCGTTCAGAGTGAAACAGATGAAGAATTAAAAAATGCTGTTGAGCAGCTGGAGGGGGGATTATCGGTTAAAATTAACAGTCTTAAAGGGGACATCAAAGAAGCATTGATTGAAATAGATGCGCTCATAGATTTCCCTGAAGAAGATGTGGAAATAGACAAAAAGAGGATGCTCTTAAGCCTGACAAGGGCAAACAGGGAGATTGAAATACTGGTAAATTCTTATTATGAAGGCAAAGCAATTAAGCACGGTCTGGAGGTCCTTATTGTCGGTAAGACAAATGTCGGCAAATCAAGCCTTTTGAATGCACTGCTCCTCAAAGAAAAAGCAATTGTGACGCCATTTCCTGGAACTACACGTGATCTGATAGAAGACATACTTTATATAAGAGGCATAAAAGTAAAGATAATTGATACAGCAGGATTACGGAATTCCGGAGATGAAGTCGAAAAAGAAGGTGTAGAGAGGGTCAGTCGGAAAATACCCCAAGCAGACCTCATTATTTGGGTTCTCGATGGTTCGGACATATATTCCCCTGAAGACGAAGGTGTTTTATTAAAAATCAGGGATATGTCCATTATGCTTGTTATCAACAAAATTGATCTGCCACAGAGACTCGATTATGCTATTTTGAGATCCAGGAATCTCCGATGGATTGAAATATCAGCTTTATTAGATATAGGACTCGAAGGGCTTAAAGAAGAAATATACCGGATATTGATGGAAAAGGGTTTTAAAAGAAGCGGTGTGCTTATTTCGAATATAAGACACAGAAATGCCCTTGAAAAGGCTGGAGAAGCTGTCGGCAGGGCAATTGCATGTATAAAAGAAAAGGAGCCGATAGAATTTGCAGCCTTTGAGCTTCAGGAATCCCTCTTGCATTTTGGGGAAATTACAGGTGAAACATGTCCTGATGAGATTTTACAGAGCATTTTCGCCAGGTTTTGTATCGGAAAATGAATTGCTGCCTTGCCGTAAGCGGACTACAATATAAAGATAAAAACTAAAAAAAGCTTTTGCAGTAGGCTATAAGAAACCTGTCCAGCGAAATTTAAAAAAAAGTATTAAGACATTAACTGAATTGTATCTCTGATTGCTGCCAGAGCTTCTTCAGCTCTTGAGCCTGTCGCCAGAAAACGCACCTCCTCATCTTTAGAAAAATCCAACAAAACAGGACAAAGGATTGACTTTATGTTTAAGTTTTTTCTTCCGGCAATAATAAAGTTATAGAATTTCATTCTGTCTTTATTTATATATATTTCACAATCATAATTATGTGCAATGTCGGATAGGACAGCGGTTTTTATTTGCTTCTTTTTTCCCGTTCTTATATGCATTTTGGTAAAACCGTTGGCCTCAAGACTTTCCCTTTCTTCACGCCATATATGGGCATACTTGCTTATCCATTCTTTGGAAGCGGCATCTTTACCTATATCGTGTCCCTCCTCTTCTGAACGAAACCATTTATATTGTAATATCTGATCTGTTTGTTCTTTGCAATCCATGCACTGCTTTTCACTCATCCAGTCGGCTTCGTAGTTATCCAGAAAATCTCTTAAAGCTTCTTCAAAGGATACCTCCTTCCCCTGCTGCTCAGAGAGGTACCACTTGTGTTTTTCAATTGCCTTCAATTCAGAGGGTATAAGGTTAATTTCTTCTTTCATTAGATTTATATCAAGGGATCATAAATATTATACAGTATAAAAAAGACCCTTTCATATATGCCGGGTGCCGATGATTCCCTCGGTCCTGCCACATTAAGGATTTCCGGCTGATTATCGGATAGCCATGTTTGAATCGATTCAATTATCTCATTGTCGGGCTTATTTTTAAGGTCAATAAGGAGATATTGTTTCCCATGCTTTTTAGCGTATTCTATTGTCAATGCTGTGCCCCCTATAGGGCAGCCTACAGTAAATATTAATATTGCGTCTGCGTCAGTCACATTCTTTTCGGTACGGGATTCATAACGGTCTGTTTCAAGTTCCGTAAGTTTATCATATTTCTTATCTATTGTTCCGTCCTCTGCCTTCCTTCCTCTGGGAACAGAGCCTCCATAATCCAAGCCTATTTCCATTGCGACATCAATGGCTGCTCTATCAACGCCCGTCTGGCAACCCGAAATGATTTTCATTAATATAACATAATTAGTATCGTTACTGTTAGCAACAAAATATTTTGTTATAAGAAAGTCATTGTGTTAAAAAAATATCGTCTACAGATAAAATCTTGATATAATGAATATAGTTTTTATATCGCTTTCGAAGTTATTTAGGAGGGTACCGATGAATCTCAGCGAATATTTTGAAAACGTAACCGGCCATGGAGTGCTGGCAACAGCAAATTCAGAGGGAAAGGTGAATGTGGCTATTTATTCAAGACCGCATTTCATCAATGAGGAAACAATAGCTTATATTATGACTGAACGTCTGACCCATGAAAACTTGAGATCAAACCCTCATGCTGCATACATTTTCATAGAAGCCGGAGGAAAGTTAGTCGGAAAAAGATTGTATCTTTCCAGGATTAAAGAAGAGACCGATTCGGAAGCCATTGCAAAGATAAGGTGGAGAAAGTCCTACATAGTACCGGAAGACCAGCAGAAAGAAAAGCGTTATCTTGTTTATTTCCGCATTGACAAGGTGCTGCCGTTGATAGGCGAATAATTACATTTTCAGAAAAATACAGGAAGAATATAGCAACTGTATCAGGAGGATTTTATATGATAAAAATGATTGAATTTATCATATCAATTGTATTTCTAATTTTAACAATCGTTTTTCCTGTTGAATGTGCCGGAACGAATAAAACTGCCATTGCCAACCCGGCCTCAGTCAACTGCTTAAACAAGGGCGGAGCGCTTTCTATTCAAAAAAGAGGCGATGGAGGAGAATACGGTATTTGTATATTTGAAGATAAACGTCAGTGTGAGGAATGGGCTATGTTCAGAGGAGAATGCCCCGTAGGCGGTGTAAATGTTGCAGGCTATGTAACTCCTGCTGCAAGGCTCTGTGTGATTACTGGGGGATCATATACAGCCATAGAAAATAATAACATGGTTGATGAACAGGGAATCTGCACCTTTAAGAATGGAACTGTGTGCAATGCGTGGGATTATTTCAATGGAAAATGCATCAAAACGGACTAAATGTATTATCTGCGAGTATAGTAAATCAGACAGAAGAGCTTGCGCTGAAACAGGAACCCCTACGTTTTTTAAAATATCTGCCATTACCTCAATTAATTTCTAAGAAGTTTAACATAACACTTGCAGAAGATAGTGTCTATTTTCCCTTAAGATGCAGGGATATAAGTAAAACGTGTTGAAAATTTGCATTAAACAGTGTTATTGTTTTTCCGTATTTGGATAATATCAGGAGTTTATATGAAATCACCTATTACACGTGAAGGCTATGAAAATCTGAAGAAGGAACATGAACTTCTGCTTACTATCAAAAGACCTAAGATTATACTTGCCATAGAAGAAGCAAGGGCTCATGGTGATATTTCAGAAAATGCTGAATTGGATGCTGCAAAGGAGGAATATCAGTTTCTCCAGAAAAAGATTGCCGAAGTAGAAATGATGATCACAAATTCCGAGGTTGTAGACGTTAAAAAAACGGAATTCGAAAGTGTTGAATTCGGATGCAATATTACCTTGATGAATCTTGATACTGACGAAGAGGTGGTTTATCAATTGGTTGGTCCCTATGAATCTGATATCCAAAAAGGTAAGATTTCTATGAGCTCACCTCTTGGCAGGGCATTAATGGGTAAATCTGTGGGAGATGAAGTAAACTTTTCAGCCCCTGGCGGCAAGCGGACTTACGAAATCATTAACATTGTGTAATTTTTATTACAATCTTGTCTTTAGGTTTTTTTTCTTATAGCATCAGCTATCTTATCAAGTCTCATTTTGACAGCAATATCAAGGACAGTTTGATTTTTGTTGTTGATGGCAGACAGGTCTGCATCGTTTTCTATAAGAAAAGCGGCTATTCCTATATGCATATTCAGACAGGCATGCATCAGAGAGGTATTGCCGTACCTGTCCCTGGCATTTATATCAGCCCCGTAAGCAATGAGCAGCTTCACAATTTCTATATGACCTCTTTTGCTTGCAATGATAATACAGGTATCGTCAAACTTATCCTTCAAGTTTGCATCGGCATTTCTGGACATCAGTAATTTGACAATACTTGTATGCCCGGACATGCAAGCATATATAAGAGGTGTATTGCCAAGCTTATTTTTTGCATTAATGTCGGCATTATGATCAATGAGCACCCTTGCAGTATCGGCAAAACCGTACATAGAGGCATAGAAGATCGGAGTTGATCCATTATTGTCTGCAACATTTATGTCGGCACCCCTGCTCAACAAAATCCTTACAGCAGCTGAATCACCTTTCTCGCAAGCTTTTAATAAATCAGGTAATGGATTTTCCATATTAAATATGCCTCATTGTTTTGAAAAACTCCCGTAATCATTTAAAATAAGTTATCTTACTTTTCCGTTTACAGAGGTCTCAACCAGTCTCCCTTTTTCATACATCCCGATCAGAGACAGACAGGTTATTCCGTCTAAAAACCAACAAATAAATTATAAGAATATACCAAATGACTGCACCAAAAAGGAAGAAAATTATTTGTACATATTTTTTGTAAAAAATGTTTGACAAATTAATACATATGTTTTAAACATATATTTAAAACATATGTATTAAAATGAGGTTTATGAAGAGTGGCAAAAATATCAGCTTAAGTACCCGTGAACGTATACTTGAAGCCGCCGGTGAAATCTTTGCCGAATACGGGTTCAGAAATGCAACGGTGAGGGATATATGTGAGAAAGCCAATGTGAATATTGCTGCCGTCAATTATCATTTCGGGGATAAGGAGAAGCTTTACTATTTGGTTTTGGAATACTGGCGTGAAGTGGCTTTTCAAAAATATCCACTTGATCTTAAGATGGATGAAAATAAATCCCCTGAAGAATACCTTAAAGCATTCATACGGTCCTTTCTTTTCAGAATACTTGAGGAAGGTCAGTCTTCCTGGTTCGGGAGACTTGTTGCGAGGGAGTATATGGAGCCTACGAAGGCGCTGGATATGCTTATAGAAGATACAATACAGCCGGCTTTTTTGTTTCTTTCATCTGTTGTCCAACAATTACGTGGAAAACCGGCAAGTGAAGAGACTACACGTTTCTGTTGCTTAAGTATAGTCAGTCAGTGTCTTTTTTTTGTTTATGCAAAGCATGTCATCAAGAAGCTTTTTCATCAGGACAACTTCAAGACTGAGGAGATAGAATCTATAGCAGACCATATCAGCGGTTTTTCCTTAGAGGCAATCAAATCTCTTGGCGGGTACGTTCAAGGAGAAGGTAAATGAAATGGCAAATGAAAAGAAATGGTACTGAAATATTAATAAAAAAGAGGATGGATTTGATTATACGCATTGCTGTTCTTATTTTTCTTCTGATATGTACAATACATCATACCCCTTCTTATGCACAGGAACCAAGCCGGCACGACCTGTCGGCCAACCAGGTTGGGCTGTCAGAAGACAGACCCCGGGCTGAAAAGGACGTCGATAAATATACACTCTCAATGCTAATCAAATATGCTATGAAGAACAATCCGAGGATCAGGATAGCTGCAAAAGATATCGAGGCGGAAATTTATGGGATAGACTCGGCAAGGGCTGACAGAATGCCAAAGATCGATGGAGGCAGCGGCATTACCCGATATCGTTACGACACCCCTCTCACGCCCATTGTGATACAACCTCCTATTGGTCCAGGAACGGATTTTCCTTTGTTCAGAAATACCATATGGGACGCAGGTATTTCTTTTAGACTTCCTCTGTTTAGGGGTGGAAGACTCTTCAGGGGGGTAAATGTAGCCGAAATGAAAAAGACGGTTGTAGAGGACAATTACAGAATGAGCAAGCAGGAGCTTGTTTATAATATCTCAAGCGTATACCATAAGATTGCACAACTTGAAAAACTTCTTCTTGTTAATGATGCATCGGTGAAACAGCTTGAGGTGCATAAAGGAAACGTGGGAATCTATCTTAAAACGGGTGTTGCACCGAGGCTCGATCTGCTTAAGACAGACGTTGAACTATCCCATGCAAAGGAAAACAGGCTTATTGTGAAGAACAGCCTTGCCAGCGCATACGAGTTTCTCAAAAACCTGATGGGCATGGACGATATGGACGTCATAATTTCCATTGTTCATGAAAAACCTACGGACATATCTTATACTGATCTTAAAGAAAGTATGGACACGGCATTATCACGGAGACCTGATTATAAAGCAGCTGCCAAAAAAAGGCTTATCAGCGAAGAACGGGTAAAGATAGCTGAAGGCAGGAGACTCCCTGATATTTTTGTAGCCGGCCAGTATGGTGGTACAGCCGGCAGTGACACCGGATTCAGAGAAAACTGGTATTATGGCGTGAAGTTGACGATGCCCATTATGGACGGCGGGTCTATAAGGTCTGAGATAAACAGGGAAAAAGTGCAACTGGAAAAGGCAAGAGAGGAAGAACGTTTTTTAAAACTTACCATAATCCGTGAAGTGAGGGATGCCCATATGAGCATTGCAAATGTGAAGGAGAGGATTGAAGTAACTCAGAAAGCCATTGAGAGCGCCCGCGAGAGTCTAAGGGTAGAGTTGCTCAAATATGATACCGGCGCCGGTATGAGTCAGGATGTAATTGATGCGCAGACAGCCCTCCTGAGAGCGGAAACAGATTATTATCAGGCAATTTTTGACAGAGAGACTGCTGTTGCGTATTTGAGCAAGGCTATCGGGGAAGACAGGTATGCTGTGGAGGTGGGGAAATGAAAAAAAAGAGAATTTTGATAGCTTTAGCTGTAATTGTTATAGGTATAACGGTCCTGGTTGTGTATAACCTCAAAAGACAAAAAGACAATGGGGCAATGATCCTCTCCGGTAATGTTGAGGTAATAGAGACAAATGTAGGTTTTAAAATACCCGGCAGGGTTACGGAACGCCCTGTGGATGAAGGCGATAAGGTAAGGACCGGTGATCTGCTGGCCAGACTTGACAGTGCAGAGATCGCTTCGGTGGTAGCTCAGAGTAAGGCATCTCTGGATGAGGCAACTACAAAACTGGCAGAGTTATCGGTCGGTTCCCGTTCCCAAGAAATAGAGCAGGCTAAAGCACAAATGAATGCCCAGGAAGCAGAATTGCAAAAGGTAAAAAAAGATTTTGACAGGGCAGAAATACTTTACAAAAATGGCGCCATATCTGCATCTCAGTTTGATGTTGCAAGGAGTGCTTACGATGCCCGCACAGCCCTCCATAGAAATGCCCTTGAGTCGTTGAGTCTCGTCAGGGAAGGGCCGAGAAAGGAGGAAATCAGCATTGCAGGACATCGTGTGAAACAGGCCAGGGCAGTGCTTGCCGCATCAGAGGAAAGATTAAGAGATACGACGATCTATGCCCCCATGAATGGTGTTGTGCTGAGAAAGAATGTTGAAGCCGGTGAGACTGTTGCTTCAGGCACGCCTGTTGTAACAATAGGCGATCTTGAACATCCATGGATTAAGGTATACGTGAAAGAGGACAGACTTGGTCAGGTCAGGCTCGGACAAAAGGCAAGAATATCAGTCGATACATTTAAAGGTAAGGTGTATGAAGGCGCTGTGACGTTTATATCATCCGAGGCGGAATTTACCCCGAAGAATGTTCAAACACAGGAGGAGCGGGTCAAGCTCGTATTCGGTGTAAAAGTAAGAGTAAAAAACGTCAATGATGAATTGAAGCCCGGTATGCCGGCAGATGTGAGGATTGAGTTAAAGCAGTAATGCTTCTGAACCTCCCTCTATGTTCACTGGATATTGCGTGCAGTGAGGTTGATGTTGAACGACATTGCCATAAAAATTGAAAACCTGACAAAAACCTTTGGCAACAATATTGCTGTTGATAGCCTTAACCTTGAAGTCAGAAAAGGCGAACTTTTTGGCCTTGTCGGCCCGGACGGTGCCGGGAAAACAACAGTCATGAGACTCCTTACCGCTATTATGAAGCCCACATCCGGTGAAGCATGGGTTGCCTCTCGTTCCATTCTTACAAAGGGCGAAGAGATAAAGGAGAACATAGGTTATATGCCTCAGCAATTCGGCCTCTACGAAGACCTTACCGTTATGGAAAATATCCTTTTTTACGCAGACATCTATGATGTTCCTGAAAGCGAGCGTCCCCCAAGGATTGAACAACTCCTTGGGTTCAGCAATCTCACGCCTTTTACAGACAGGCTTGCAGGAAAGCTCTCAGGCGGGATGAAACAGAAACTCGGACTTGCCTGTGCTCTTATCCACAGGCCTGAAATTCTTTTCCTTGATGAGCCTACAAACGGTGTTGATCCGGTGTCACGGAGGGATTTTTGGAAGATACTCTATGCACTGTTGAAAGAACATGTAACTATCTTTGTCTCTACCGCGTATCTCGATGAGGCTGAGCGGTGTACGGAAATCGGGCTTCTGCATAACGGAAAGCTGCTTATAAAGGACAAACCTGCGGAAATTAAGAAGTCTGTCAAACTTCCCATGTTGGAAATGTGGAGTAATGATACCCATGCGGTAAGGGAGGTTGCCCTTTGCATGAAAGGTGTTAAGGGCGTGAGCATTTATGGCGACAGGCTCCATATTACCCTTATGAAAAAAGGTATGGTTAATGAAATTATTGAAAAATTGAAAATTGGAGGCATGGAGATAAAGGATTACCGGGAGATATTGCCTTCCATAGAGGATGTGTTCATTTCAATGGTGGAACGATAAACAGTATCAGTCTATAGACCCTATGCGACTATAGGACCTATTGAATTGAAGCAATAGCTCAGTCAAGAGGTACAGGTAGGAATGTGATGAATCAGGACAAATCCATTGAAGATATTGCAATAAACGTTGAAAGCTTAACCCGGAGATTTGGAGATTTCGTTGCAGTAGACAATGTAAGTCTCAGTATTGTAAAGGGCGAGATATACGGGTTCCTCGGACCCAACGGTGCAGGCAAGTCAACGACTATCCGGATGCTTTGCGGGCTTCTGATGCCCACTGGGGGGAGTGGAACCGTAGGAGGGTATGATGTCGTACGCCAGTCAGAGCAGATAAAACAACATATCGGCTATATGTCCCAGAAATTTTCCCTCTATGATGACCTCACGATAGCTGAAAATATAGATTTTTTCAGCGGCATTTACGGTGTCCCTAAGGAAAAGAAGAAAGAGCGAAAGGAATGGGTCCTTGATATGGCTGGACTTATGGATCGGCGAGGCATCATTACAAAAGAACTCCCAGGTGGTTTCAAACAGAGACTTGCCCTTGGCTGCGCAATACTCCATGAGCCCCCGATACTTTTCCTTGATGAGCCTACATCAGGTGTTGATCCTTTATCAAGACGTCGTTTCTGGGAGCTTATCGACGGAATGTCAAAAACAGGGACAACCGTATTTGTTACGACCCACTATATGGATGAAGCGGAGTATTGCCATAGACTCGGACTGATCTACAGAGGTAAACTCATAGCTCAGGGGAAACCCTCTGAACTAAAAAACAGATACATGACAAGAGGAGTCCTTGAGATAGAGGTTGACAGGATTGTAGAAGCGATGGAGGTGCTGGAGCGGTATAATGTTCAAGCGGCTATCTTTGGGAGTACACTCCATGTAATTGTGGAAAACGCCGACATGGTGCTACCCCGAATCGAAGAGATACTCAAGACATCGGGTATTACAGTGGGCAGCATAAAAAAGATCGTTCCTTCATTGGAAGATGTATTTATAACCCTGATAGAGGTTGCATGAAATGAAGCTTTTAAGGGTTAAGGCAATTGCGAAAAAAGAGCTGATCCAGATATGGCGTGACCCTCTAAGCCTTGCCATGGCATTTTTAATGCCTGTTATACTTCTTTTTATATTCGGATATGCTATTACCCTTGATGTTGACAACCTCTCAACCGTGGTTTACGACCGCGACAAAAGCAGTTTGAGCAGGGAATTTATCAGAGAATTCAAAGAATCCGGCTATTTTTCTGTAGTCGGTTATGCAGACAGCCATGATGAAATAGACGGATATCTTGATTCAGGAAAGGCGAAAGCTGCAATATCCATCCCGGAAGACTTTTCAAAAAACATAAGAACAGGCAAGGATGCACAGATTCAGATAGTTGTTGACGGGAGTAATTCAAATACGGCAACTATTGCGCTTGGTTATATAACAGGCATATCGGACCTCTATACGGCAAGACTAACAGGCAACCGTATTATGCCGCTCATTGATGCCCGTACCAGGGTCTGGTATAACCCTGAGCTTAAATCGAGGAATTTTATCATACCGGGGCTTATTGCCGTTATAATGTCAATTATCGCAGCGCTCCTTACATCTCTCACCATAGCAAGAGAATGGGAGAGGGGCACCATGGAGCAGCTCATTTCCACACCTGTGAAAACGACGGAGCTGATTCTGGGTAAACTGATACCGTATTTTCTCATCGGCTTCATTGATATGGTCATGTCGATTCTGATAGTCATATATCTCTTTGGCGTTCCTCTTAAGGGCAACATCATTTTACTCATAGCTCTGTCCAGCATATTCCTTTTTGGAGGTTTAAGCTTGGGGATACTTATCTCTACTGTGACAAAATCACAGATCGTGGCATGTCAGGCATCTTTGATCGTGTCATATTTACCCGCGCTGCTTTTGTCCGGTTTTATGTTTTCCATATTCAATATGCCCAGACCCCTTCAGATTATAACTTATATTCTTCCGGCCCGGTATTTTGTCGCCATACTGAAGGGGATATTCCTGAAAGGAAACACACTGTCGTTTCTGTTGCTGGAGACATCGCTTCTGTCTGTTTTTGGTATTTTGGCGTTTGCCCTGGCAATAAAAAAATTCAAAAAAAGGATAGAGTGAACCATGTTTGAGCGGATAAAAAGGATGGTAATAAAGGAATTTATCCAGATTTTCAGAGACAGGCGCATGAAGGCAGTTATCTTTGGCACACCGATAGTACAATTGATCGTTTTCGGCTATGCAGTCACAACGGATGTGAACTGTATCCGGACGGCAGTATACGACCTTGACAAATCCTATGAAAGCCGGGAGCTTGTAAGAAGGTTCAATGCCCCGGGATATTTCCGCATGGACTATGATATTTCTTCAAATGACGCCATCCAGGATTTATTCGACAAAGGGAAAATTACCGCGGCTATCCAGATAAACAGGGGTTTTTCCTCAGACATAAAAAAGGGGAACCAAACGGAAATACAGATCCTTGTTGACGGGACTGATTCAAACACAGCTCTTGTGGCCATGGGATATGCAAACAGAATCATTATGAAATACGCAGGCGATTTGAGCGTTCAAAAGGTCAGGGCAAGGCCGATTAAGTTCGAGGTGCGTCCAAGGGCATGGTACAACCCTGATCTTACAAGCAGAAACTATAATGTGCCGGGTGTTATCGCTATCATGGTAATGCTTATATGCCTTCTCCTTACCGCAATGGCAATTGTGCGTGAAAGAGAAATAGGCACTATGGAACAGCTTATGGTGACGCCTCTCAAACCTGTTGAACTTATACTGGGCAAGACCATCCCCTTTGCTATTATAGGATTTTTCGATATGTCTCTTGTGACTACGGTGGGCGTATTCTGGTTTTCCATACCTGTCATCGGTTCGCTTATACTCCTGTTTTTCTGTACTGCCATTTATCTACTGTCGGTTCTTGGTATAGGGTTGTTTATTTCCACGATTTCGAGAACGCAGCAGCAAGCCATGATGGCAACGTTCCTTTTTTTTGCCCCTGCCGTACTTCTGTCAGGACTTATGTTCCCTATTGAGAATATGCCGGTGGCGGTCCAGTATGGCACGTACCTCAATCCGCTGAGGTATTTTCTTGTAATCATCAGAGGGATTTTTCTCAAAGGAAACGGGATTGATATCCTCTGGCCCCAAATGCTTGAGTTATTCATGCTGGGCATTCTTGTAATGACTTTGAGTGCCCTGAGGTTTAAAAAGAGGCTGGGATAATAGCTGATTCCATTGCTCTCTCCCGCAGTTTCATAAATGATTGAAATTATTAATATCTGGGGTTGTTGAAATATGCCAATAAAGAAAGCTTTTTGAATGCATCGATTTTATCCCTATCGCCTGCCTTTGCCTTGTCGATGCAAATCTTCAGGAATTCTATGGAATTTTCATAGGTCTTTTTATCAACGGGAAAGGGGTAACCGTCTTTCCCCCCGTGGGCAAAACTGAACCGTGCAGGGTCCTTAAAACTCGGAAGTTTCTCATAGACAAGTTCGGCAATTAAAGAAAGAGCTGAAACAGTTCTCGGGCCGACACCATGAATTCCTATTAAATCTTTGAATGTCTCAGGGTGTGATTCATGAATCGTTCTAAACATCTTGAAAAGACGTGTTTGATTTATATCGGCAGGCGATATGTAATGCCTTTTCGGCATGGCTAGAGCAACTTCTTTCCATGTTTTAATCATAGAATCAGGATCTCCCTTTGCAAAATCTACTGCAGACTTTCTTGCTCCTTCGCTTTCACCAGCCACAAGGTTTAATACTGCGCCCCTTTCATTACATGTAATACCTGTATGAGGTTCGTTTGTTATATCAAGACTTTCTCTTGAGAGCCATTGATACCGTCTTGCATTTTTGAGTTTTTCATTCATACCCTGCTGGATAATTGCCCAATCACCCTCTTTTGTGAAGACAAATGTATGGTGGTAAAGGTTATAACCATCCTGGACTGCAGTATTATCAATCTTTGCACAGAGGCGGCTTAAGGCAATATAATCTGCAACGTCAACACCCCATTTTTCACCATATGCTTCAATGTCTCCTGGAGTCTGGATTGCCCTTTTTGCTTTTCCGCCGCATATGGCGATAGGCATCTCATCATACAGAGATTGGAGCCCCTCTTTCAATGCCCCACATAGAGTTGTGGTAACACCGCTGCTGTGCCAGTCGAAGCCTACAGCACATCCCAATGCCTGAAACCATATGGGATCGGCAATACGGACAAGCAGTTCTTTTACGCCGAACTCCATAACGATAACCTCGATGAGAGCAGCAGAGAGCCTCTTCATTTTCTGAAAAAGCCATGGAGGGGCCTTTCCGTAATGCAGGGGAAGGGTGGTAATTGCCTTCTTCATAAATTTTGTCTTTATATCCTCTTTATAGTTTATCATGTTTGAACTCCTACAGGAAGATATGGCTTGATAAAAAACATATAAATGCTTAATATAAATTACACGTTCATTGCTTGAGCAGCGATAACGAATTCAGTTAAAGGAGTAAAATATGTTTGAAGTATCGGATAAGGCAGGCGAAGTGATAAAACAGTTTATCGAAGGAAAAGATGGTCCTACCTCTATAAGGATTATGAAAATGGAGGGTGGGTGATCAGGCCCCTCTTTGGGTATGGCTCTGGATGAGCCTAATAAAAACGACGAAGTTTTTAATGAAAGAGGTATATCATTTATTATTGAAAAAGAGTTGTTTAAAGAAGTACAACCCATCAACGTTGATTTCATTGAATCTACTATGGGAGCAGGGTTTATGATAAAATCAGAACTCTCGAAAAATGACGGCTGCGGAAGTTCATGCAGTTGCTGATAAAGATAATGTAACAATAATAATACGGTGAAAGGGCATACACCTGGGAAGACAAGCAATATCATTTCCTGTGTTATGCTCTTTTCCTTTCTCTTTGCTGTCCCGAATGTTCAGGCAGGCAAATATGTGATAACTGTCGGGAGCTGGGCAATGGCGGTGCAAAGAGCAGACAATCTCTGGGGGAAGGGCGGCAGGAGAATTGACAGCCTTGGCTCGAAAGCGGACACAAATATATCCTATCTGGCACTCCCCTATTTCGATGTGAAGTATATACCGGATTATCAGGAAGGGCAAAAAGGCAGTACTACTTTATATTTCAATACTATTACCGAACAGGGAAGCATTAATATCGGAATAAAACAAGCTTTGCCGAAGGGTGTTATTGATGTGTCCGGTTTTTATTCCCTGCTGGCGAAAAAATGGCAAAATCCCTATTTATTGTATAGAACGCCAACAAATACTATGTATTTCGGCGGCAGAATTACTTATGCAAAAATAATGGGTACCAAACTTTCCCTTTCTTATAGATTTGCCGCTACAAAAGTAGAAAATGATGTTATCGGGGAGCTCTATTCAACGCTCAGACAGGATGGGTTTATGCATAAGATAGGCATTGATTATCGATACGATTTTGACAAAATGTTCAGTATTATCCCTGAATTTTCATTCGAAAGAGGTCAGTTTTACGGCAGGAGCAACAGCTATGACAACTATGGCAGCGGGCTTGGGTTTGAGGTGAGGACCCCCTTTTTCAATCTCAATACACGTTTTTACGGGAATACGGCAAAATTTGACAGGATGCATCCGATATTTGCAGAAACAAGGGATGAAAAAACATACGGGACAAACATAGTGGCCACATTCCCGGAGCCCTTCGGATGGAGGAAATATACAATAATGGCGGGCATTAACGGTTATCAGACAGAGTCGAATATAAGATTTTTTGACCGATATACCATGATGTTTCTTGTGGGACTCACATATAGTTTCTGATAATTTCTGTCGATCAGATATCTTCTTCCCGGAAGATAATATAATATTATTACAATGAAAATAGTTGTAGATTTCCGTGGGTGTTTTTCATTGTATTCCATAAAACCGGGTCGTACTCAAAAGCATGACCCGATGTCGTGGTTATCTGCCTTGACAGTATTAAACATCGGCAAGTAAGAACATCAATTCTAATAAAATATGATTTGCCATGAAAAGGGGACTTTATTCATATACCTCTATCAAACTGGCGCAGCATTTCATCTATTTCCTCCTGAGACAGTGATTCTCCACACGAACTTATGTCTTCTGCAGGCATATCAGAAACAGCCATTTTATTTGTTGACGATGCTATTGTTTTTTCGGTTATGCAAAACAGTGTGTTTAAATCGTCCTGCGACAGCAGTCCTTCCACTCCATTCGTTTCTTTGTTGGAAGAAGTTGCTATTGTTGTTTCAGGCAATCCGCCAAGAAGCTCATTGAGGTCATCTTGTGACAGTATATCCTCTACTTTTATTTCTTTTTGCGAGACTGCTATTGTTGTTTCAGGCAATCCGCCAAGAAGCTCATTGAGGTCATCTTGTGACAGCAAATCTTCCATTGCCCTTCCAAAGGTCAAAATGGTGTTACTTTAGAATTTTATCGGCAGAAAATACTTTTACGTAAGCTTTTTATTGCAGTTTTTCAAAAAGTATTTAAAGAATGAATGGCATGAGGCCAACATGGTTTGCTGAATCGAACACTGCTGAGAGAAACTTAAAATGGTTTGTTTAGGACAACCTGACACCGCTGCTAATGACATGTCAGGGATTATATAATTGACAAAAAAAGCATATTGAACTATAAAATAAACAAAAAACAGGCCAATAATGCATATATTAAACATCCTTATTTTCATATTCGGTTCTGTTGTTGGCAGTTTTCTTAATGTATGCATCTACCGGCTTCCCCGGAACAGGTCAATAATCCTGCCCAATTCGTTTTGCCCTTCCTGTGAAAAACCTATAAAGCTTT
>JAPLKB010000001.1 GCA_026388275.1 Pseudomonadota bacterium | reverse complement strand
CCGGGATGTATGCGAAATCAGATATTCAGACATTTCTTGATGAACTGAGGGTTTTAGTCTCATTCATAGAAAAGCAGGTTGAAACAGCCCCGGAGATTGTATCGGTGAAACAAACAGATAAGAAGCCTGTTCCGCAGGTGTGAGGATCAATATGTGCAAGCGGCTTTGCTGTTCCTTGAAAGGCAAGGATTATTAACAGGAATGTGTCTCTTATATCATTGCCGGTATGGTTTTATAACACGTACAAAATGAGAGCTTCGCGGTTTCCCAGAGGCAAAGACTACGGATTGAAATGTGCGCCTTCTGCCCTTAACTGGATAATTTTTCTTTCATCTACAAGTCCAGTATATGGCCTTTTAGGTTTGATCGTAATTACGCTTTGAAAGCAAGTACACTCATGGATTCCGAGAATCGTCAGAGATAAAAATCTAAAGGGCATAACGTATCCTTATAATATTACAATAATTGTCGTACTTAACCTACATACATTGTATTACATATCCTACATACAAAAATATTTTGTTGTTATATATTGTTTATTTAATAGTTATGATAAAGACAAACTACTAATGGCGGCGGGACGAAAAACTATAGGTCTCAAGACAGATAGCCGGGTTGCAATATTTATAAACATAGATAACGTTTGTAAGTTCTTTTATTTAAACCATCATTCGGCAAAATAGACTTTTTTAATGTAAACAGATGAATAAATGGAGGAGTATCAATGAAAAAGAAATATTTATTTAGTTTTGTTCTGGTCATTTTATTTCTTTGTTCCGCTTTTCCGGCATGGGCAGTCAATACACTCCCTACAGTCAATGTTGGTTCTGTAGCTTTCAGTAACATGGGAGCGCAACCTGGGTGGCGCGATGATTTTGATGGTTCAGCAGGCCCCCTCGGAGGATCGTATCTTGTACATGACAATGGCATTGCCACTTTGACGGGAACAGGTATCCTTTCCATATCATCTGATACCCGTGTCTCGCTTCCGTTAGATCAAACTTCCGGCCGCCTCAGCAATGCCGGGTTTGCCGTAAATTTCCAGAACGGGCTGCCTAATGCCAGTTTCGGTTACGGTATGAGAATCAGAAGTCCCAACCAACAGGACGGTGTCAATCTGGAAGTGGTTACTCTTGGTAATGGACAATCATACTTATTTTTCGGTGATGAAAGCCATCAGGGCTCAAACGGCCAGTTTCTTAATCTCATACCCTTACAGGGATTTACATCTATAGGCCTCGGGCTTTTTGTGGATAATATAGGTAACGTCAACGCCGGTTATCTTTTGAATCTCCCCGATGGTTTTCCACAAGACCCGACTGGTTTTATACCGCTGAGTGGTACAACCCAGCTTAATCAAGGCTCAGAAAATTATGACGTCCGCTTCTATGCGATAGGCGACGGCATTCCCTATGAACTGCCCAGTAATGTACCCATACCCACCGCCGTTTGGCTTCTCGGTTCAGGTCTGATTGGCCTTGTTGGTCTCCGGCGGAAGATCAGCAAATAATCTTCACTATATAGTTTGCAACGAAAGGCAGGGTCAATTCGACACTGCCTTTTTTGTTCCTCATCTCTCAAATGTTACCGCTTGTAATCTCTTATCGTGTGTACAAAGATGTTTATGTTTGTTTCGGGAAGGAGTTTGTACCTCAAAAAAACCACGCAGTGTGCATTTCTGGCGAAAACCGCACAGCGTGTCTTTCAGGGAGCAACTTACACAATAACCCATCCTGGCAGTTACGGAGCAAGTTTCTGAAGACAAAAGACAGACCCGTAAAACCACCATGCTGCACCTTATAACCGAAGAGAATAAAGGTGTTCTTTCACGATCCTGACTCGATACCCTGTGATCTGGATGTCCGAATGCTCTTACGGGACCACCCAGTAACCGTCTTCCCTTTGCAGGACGATACCATCGCTTTCCAGGAGCTCCAGATGGCCGATAACTTCTGATATGCCGAGGAAAAGCTGCTCTCCCTGCAAATCGGGGAAGAGCGCCTGTACAATTGAGAATGCCCTGCAGGGACCCCGATCGAGGATATCGCGCACCAGTTTTTGTCGCTGCCTGATGAAGGTGATGATCTCATCGATCCTGCCGGCAACATCCTCGATGATCTCGCCGTGGCCCGGCAGTGCCTTTTGGATGGCCATCTTCTTTACCTCCTGAAGAGAGGCAAGGTATGATTTCAGGCTTTTATACTCATGCTGTGCAGACCCGGGTCTCTGGATCAAAGCATTGGAGCTGATATCCTTGAGGAGGAAATCTCCTGAGAAAGCTGATGTTCGATCTTGTGAATATAGCAGTATGCACCAGGGGCTATGTCCGGGCACTGCTTTGACACTATACGGGGCTGATCCGAGCATAAATTCATCTCCATCTTCCAGGAAGCGGGAGACAGTGACAATACAACTGTATGCACGTGCCCAGTCGTATAAATGTTCGAGATACGTACGAGGATTTCCCGGCACACCGGCCTGGCGAAATATCTCCATATAGTACTGAAGCTCCATGGAGAACTCATCATTGAAATGCTCAAGATACCTTGCCCCTCCCCTCGAAGTCCATACCTCCGCCCCGCTTAATCTGACAATCTCGGCGGCCGCTCCACAATGGTCAAAATGGGGGTGCGTGATGATAATTCTCTTAATATCCTTGATAGAATAACCTTTGCCATTCAGCGCTGCCTGAAGTTCGTTTATGTAAACGGCACCCTTCGGAGGGGTGTCGACAAGGGTTGGAATTTCATCCTCAATAAGGTACACATTAACCTTGCCCACAGGAAATGGGGTCGATATGCCAAGGAGATGAATATGGTCTGTTTCCGCTGTTGTGTTTACCATTAGCTGCCCTATCTTACCCGTAAGCATAATATATTGTCCCCCATCTGCGCAACAGCTGCTCAATCATTTCCTGGGACTCACGTCGCCCCCTCCACCGGCCAAGCCGTCGGAGCCTCCCCCACTCGCCCGAGAACGGGCTATTTAGCGCTTTGACGCTATCTACGCTTGGCTCACGTCGCCCCCTCCACCGGCCAAGCCACGACCCGCTAAAGCGGGTGCCCCGGCCTCCCTTTCTCGCTCACCGTGTGAGCTAATACCTGCGTCGGCTCGTCGTCGCCCGGGTACCTTCTGGGCGCTATGTATGACACCGAAGACGCGTTGCTTACTTCCGGGATTCCTATCGAACTAACTTCGCATATACCGGTTCGCGTGCCCAGGCGCGAATGACATTCCAGTCACGGAAATCTCCTTCCGGGGTTTCTTTGGACTTCAGAATCTTCTTGTTTATCCAGGAAAGGTTGCTGTAGTCCATCGCTCCGGCAAATGTTCCAATGCCGACAGGCCTTATTTCCGGTACAGATTTAAGGATTGGGTCCATGTAGGACAGCACTTTGGCCCGGTTCTCTTCTGTCGGACGGGACAAGGTCATACACACGAGAAAATAGGCGACAGGCATCTGGCGCAGGATGTCCCTGTTCTCTTTCACAAAATCCACCGCCTCAGACAACCATTTGCCCATATAGATCGCACTGCCTATGACAACTCCCTGGTATGAAGAGAGATTACCGGCATTCCTGATCAGAGCCACGTCAGTGGCCATTTCCTTTTTGCAAAATTCCTTTCCGATGGCGTCGGCAACTCCTCCGGTGGAACCGTACTTGCTGGCGTAGGCGACCAATACTCTCTTTTCCATATTCTTCTCACCTCCACATTTTCCTTCGGGGAACTTTATGTCTGCTGCATGGCTGATCCTCGCACCTGACGCACCCCCGAGCGTCATTGCAGTAATAAGGCCGGCAGACAGACCCAGGAAATCCCGGCGGCTGACTCTCCAGATATTGCTATCATTGACTCCCATCAGAGCACCTCCTTTTCGTTCTGTAGGTATTGTCAAAAGTTTTCATAATATTGTTTTGTTTCTTGAGTATTTATTAACTTTTTCTCCTGGTCGGTCAGCGGCATGATTGGGATATTCATGACCCACAAGTGGGTGCCCCGCGCTCTGCTTCACCTTGCGATCCTCCGACGCAATTATTGCCCCCTCTCCCTTTTCCCCTCCCCCTTATTATGACTTGTAAGGCATATCTTTACTCAACCTTCTTATCAATTTTCCATTCAACTTTTGACAATATCGTTCTGTGTTCTGCATATCCCTTCAACGGAGGATGTTACAAGGTCTATACCGTAAAGTATCGATACGACCAACCGTTATCCCTGTAATACAGAATAAATATCATTTTTCTTTTAAGAATGTTTGTCTTAAAAGTAAAAGTTTGTAACAAATTGTAACATCACTATAAGAGTGAAATGAACTGATGTTAATTAGAATTTATAATATGTATTTCTTTGCTGCTGGTAAACCTTATTGAGGTAGGAAAATTTTTGGACAATCTTTTTTTACCATCCATGAAAACACTTGAATTATTAGCATATGAACCATATATTAACCAAATAGGTAAATCCCCGGCTTTGCCGGAGTTGCAGGGTTTAGCATTTTTATAATTAAAATATGGATATCCGGGATACAATGAAGCTCCTTGCCGCAAGCAGCGGTGTATCAGCGGGATGAGAACCCTATCCCCCTCACCCACCCTCTCCCCCGTTGGGGCGAGGGGAAGTTGTTAACCCGCAGCAAGCTGTGGGGAATCATTCGGATTGAATTGATGTTGCATAAAGTATGATTTTTTAATTGCAAAAACAGGAGGAATTTTTTATGTGGGAATACACTGATAAAGTAAAAGAACACTTTTTAAATCCGAAAAATGTGGGTGAGATAGAAAATCCCGACGGCGTGGCAGAAATCGGTTCCATTGCCTGTGGCGACGCCCTGAAGCTGACCTTCAAGCTCGACGAAAACAAACGGATAAAAGAAGCCAAATTTAAAACCTTCGGTTGCGCAAGCGCCATCGCGTCGGCATCTGCATTGACCGAGCTGATAAAGGGAATGACCATTGAAGAAGCTATGAAAATTACCAACCAGGACATAGCAGACAGTCTGGGTGGACTGCCTCCGGAGAAGATGCACTGTTCTGTGCTGGGTCAGGAAGCTCTCGAAAAAGCTATCGAATATTATAGAGGGGTGCCTTCTACAGTCAAGGAAGGTGAGGTTATCTGTGAATGCTTCGGCATAACCGATAAAGAAATTGAGAAGGCGGTAACAGAGAATCATCTCACCACCATTGAAGAAATCACAAATTACACAAAAGCAGGCGGCGGGTGCAAGAAGTGTCATGATAAGATTCAGAAGATTATTGATACTATATACTCCCAGCCTGCTACCGAACCGGAACCAAAGGAACGGCCAAAATTAACTAATATTCAAAAAATCAGACTTATTGAAGAGACAATAGAACGGGAGATACGGCCTTCCCTCAAACATGACGGAGGAGATATTGATCTTGTCGATATTATAGGCAACAGGGTAATTGTTGCAACCCGCGGTGCCTGTGCGGTATGCCCTGCATCGCAGCAAACCCTGAAAGGCTTTGTGGAATCAAAATTGCGCGAACTCATTTCCCCTGAACTGGTTGTTGAGGAGGTGCCACAATGAAAGCAACTTATCTCGACAACAACGCAACAACACGCGTCGCTCCTGAAGTGCTGGAAGAGATGCTTCCCTATTTCAGCGATCTTTATGGAAATCCTTCCAGCATGCACAGTTTTGGCGGACAGGTAGCAAAGAAACTCAATGATGCACGGCAGAAGATTGCAGATTTAATTAACGCCTCCCCTGATGAGATTATATTTACAAGTTGCGGCACTGAAAGCGACAATACAGCCATTCTCTCAGCTCTGGCCGTTAACCCTGACAAGCGTCATATTATCACAAGCCGTGTAGAACACCCTGCTGTAAAATCTCTATGCGAGCACCTCCAGGAAAAGGGCTACCGTGTTACCATGCTTGATGTAGACAGCAAAGGCAACCTTGATATGGAACAATATGAAAAGAGCCTCTCTACTGATACTGCCGTGGTAAGCCTTATGTGGGCCAATAACGAAACTGGTGTTATCTTTCCTGTTGAAAAAGCAGCAGCCCTTGCTCATGAAAAAGATATTCTATTCCACACAGACGCTGTTCAGGCTGTGGGAAAAATACCGATAAATATTAAAGAAACAGCCATCTCCATGCTTTCTTTCTCAGGTCATAAAATACACGCGCAGAAAGGGATCGGTATATTGTATCTCCGGAGAGGGACCAAATTTCTGCCCTTTATGATCGGAGGACATCAGGAGAAGGGCCGCCGCGGAGGAACAGAAAACACGCCCAGCATTATAGGCCTTGGGAAAGCATGCGAACTTGCAGCATTAAATTTGCAAAATGAAAACACGAAAGTCATCAGTTTGAGAGACAGGCTTGAAAATGAAATCCTGAAACGTATCCCTAACTCCAAAGTAAACGGCGGAGGCGCGCCACGCCTTCCAAATACAACAAATATCAGTTTTGAGTTTGTTGAAGGAGAAAGCATTTTACTGCTTATGGATGAATACGGGATTTGTGCATCTTCAGGCTCTGCCTGTACATCGGGCTCATTACAGCCTTCACATGTATTACGGGCCATGGGCGTACCCTACACAATGGCGCACGGTTCTGTGAGATTCAGCTTGAGTATATACAATACTGATAAAGATATTGACCTTGTTATTGAGAAATTACCGCCCATCATTGCACGATTAAGGGCAATGTCACCATACTGGAACCAGGGTACAGCCTGCGAAAACGCATGAGGATAAAAACCAATGTGCTTTTCAATTATAACAAAAAAGGTATCAATCACAATTGAAGACAGGGGAGAAACATCCGGCATAATCAGTATACCTGATGGGTTAAAATCAAATACAGCATTTATTGTGGCACATGGAGCAGGCAACAACATGAACACACCTCTCCTTGCTGCTTTTTCTGAGGGTCTTGCCAATTCAGGTTATCCTGTAATGAGATTTAATTTTCTCTACAGCGAACATGGTAAGAAGACACCCGACAGGCCTGAAATACTTGTGAAGACCTGGCTTTCAGCTTACAGTTTGTTTAAAGAAACTATGGGACACGACATCAATTTCATTATCGGTGCAGGAAAATCAATGGGTGGACGAATTGCATCCCAGATGGTCGCCGACAATATTTTGCCTGTTAACAGGCTTATTTTTCTTGGATATCCCCTCCACCCGGCACACAACGTTCAAAAGCTCCGTGATTCCCATCTATATCGGGTTCAGATACCCATGCTTTTTTTTGCAGGGACCCGTGATCCCCTGTGCAACATGGACACCCTTAATACAGTACTTAAAAAGATAGAGACCCCCTGGGACCTCCATATAATTGAAGGCGGTGATCATTCCTTTCATGTACCTAAATCAATGGGGGACACAGACAAAAATATCTATGAAAGGATTATCAAAAAGACTCTCGACTGGATTTCGCGATAATCAGGTAAAATTAAACAAATAGGGAAAATTACCACAGGATTTTGATAACTGCCTGTAAATCTAATGTTTAAAGCACTTTAAGGGTATTTCACAGAATTCTTATTGTACGACCGTTAATTATTCGGAAATGATACGAAATCAATGAAAACTGAATAGAGTCAGGCTGTATGTGCCGAATGTTTTTAATCCTGGAAATCTTCCAACCTCTTTCGTTTTGTCGGATGTTTCAGCTTTCTTAGAGCCTTGGCCTCAATCTGGCGGATACGTTCACGGGTAAGTCCAAAGACCTCGCCCACTTCTTCTAAAGTGTAGTCAGTCTTTTCGCCAATTCCGAGTCTCATCCTGACAACCTTTTCTTCCCTTGGATTAAGGGTTGACAAAACTTCGTCTATCTCTTGCTTGAGAGATATATCTACAAACTCCATGAAAGGCGAGGAAGTTTTTGTATCAGCTATAAAATCACTGAGCCTAGATTCATCGTCTCCGATGGGGGTTTCTATTGATACGGTTCCACCGGAAGTCTTCATGGTTTTTCTGACCTTCTCCAGGGGAAGTCCGGCTTTAAGTGAAACTTCTTCAAGGTTCGGCGCTCTCCCGAGTTCCTGGAAAAGGAGTATAGTCACTTTATTGATTTTATTAGTGGTTTCAAGCATATGGACCGGTACTCTTATGGTTCGTGCGTAATCTGCAATTGCCCTTGTTATGGCCTGTCTGATCCACCAGGTTGAATATGTGGAGAATTTAAAGCCTTTCTGATAATCAAATTTGTCAACAGCCTTCATAAGACCTATGTTCCCCTCCTGTATTAGGTCAAGAAAAGAAAGACCCCTGTTTATATATTTCTTGGCAATATTGATGACAAGCCTTAAATTTGCCTGAACAAGTCTTTCTTTGACAATCTTCAGGTTGTTGTCAATTTGGCTGACTTCCATTAATTTCTGTTTTACGGTTTTTGCCTCGCCATCGTCCATGAATTGCATCTGCCGCTCGATCTTTCTGATAATTTTTGAGATAATCTTTTTGTTGAGTCTGAGATCGCACAGGATTTTTTCTGTTTTGCTCTCAATCATCTTCAGGCCTTTCTTAAGATCCTTCTTGTCTGGTTCGTTTGTTATCAGCAGTTGTTTTTTTATTTCTTCTTTTTTCTCGTGAAGGCTTTTTATGCTTTTAATATAAGATATGGTTTTCTTTCTATATTTTATGCCTTCTTCTTCTGTATAATTAATTTCATCAATATTATTAATCACATCTGATATATTTACAGTCTCTTCCTTCAGGCGGAGGCCTATATCCATGAGTTCACCAACTGCCAGGGGCAATTCGAACAAGATGTTCCTTGAATTTCTTTCACCTTCTTCAATCTCTTCTGCTATCTGGTTTTCTTCATCTGGTGTAAGCAGCGGTACACGGCTTATATCTTCTATATAGGTCCAGATTATGTTATCAGTTCTTTCTGAAGGCAGATTTTTAGCTTCTTCCCACTCCGGGCTTTCTTCTTCATCCGATTCAGTCTTCTCTTGAGTTGTTTCAATTACTTCGATATCAGATTCTGAAAGAAAGCCCAATATACTTTCAACGTCTTCGGGAGAAAAGATGTTTTGACGGAAGTAATCGTTAATTTCGTCGGATGTGAGATAGCCCTTCCCCATTCCTAAGTCTATCAATTGCCTGATCTCAGGGGAATCCTCTATTATCATTGATTAACTCCAAAGAATAAAAGTACCCGGATGCTGGAAATGGAAGCCATCAGAACACATTTTCTGTTATTGATCTCTATTGACAAAATCCTCAAGAGAGATTCCTCGCCGGTATCAGTCAAGTATAGAACCATTACGTATCTATCTGCACAACCTGATCCAGAATCAGAAAATATCAAATTACCTCCAACAGTATAGCTTTCCTTTCTGAACTATGTGACAAAACTGATTTCATCATGGGTCAGATCAACGAGTTCATCATTGCGGTAAATTGCATAGTGAGTTTTTTGACAAACCTGACAGAAATATCGTACCGTGGTAATGCTGTTTATTGCCCTAAGTGTGCCAATATACTTAATTTCTTCTCTCTGACAAAAAGGACACCAACCTCCTCCGTTGTTTACCCAATTTCTTACCTGAATATCAGATAGCATGAGCGGATGCTCCATTAAACCTCCTAACAATTTAATTTCATTATCGAACATGCCAGGTCTTTACTTAAATATATCTTCTGTCCTATATTATTTTTGATTTTTATCCCCTATTTTATAATGTAGATATTATGGCAGCAAGTAAAAGTAAAACCTCTTTACAGTTGGAGAAAACCATGATCATTTCAAAAAAAGGATTATCGGGGGTTGAGAAAGATTTTGTACATCATGTTGCGATTCTATTTTTGTAAAGCTCCTGCACGGCAGTATTTCACTGGCTTACAGAGAAATATTGAACAATTGAAAAATGTACCACTTTCCTAAATTCATTTTTCTATTATGGGGAGTATGTTCTCAGCAGAGGGGATTATATATCCTCTGCCCTTAAGATTTTTTATATAATCTTCAATCCTTTCTGCATAATGGAATCCGAACTTCTCTGTCACATCCTTACTGAATGACGATATCAGTGTAACTCTGTATCTTGCGAGAATGTCTATTACTCTATACGCCACATATGTATCCATGTTGAAGCGCTTCACAAGTTGGCCTCCGAGTGCTCCGGCGTTACCCTTGTATTGTATGAGAAGCTTTTCAAACATCTCGCTGCCCACACCCTCACGGCACTCCGCAAAGAAGAGTATGTCGGCGCCTTCTTTAAGCGCCGGATATGTATTTAACAGAGCTTTTGTCGACTGGTATAGTTGACCGTCCTTCCTGTGCCCGCCTGTCGAAATTATTGCGAAGTCTCCCAACTTCTTGACCAATACGCACCCTGCCCTGTTCACCTGAGCGCATCCCTTAAGAAATTGATCTTTATAGTCACCGGTTCCTGTCCAGAATATTTCTCCGTTTCCGTTGGCCGCCACAGCCACAAGAGTTGAAGTTTTATTTTTCAGGAAAATTTCTGCCGCGCTTGCCATATCCTCATGAACCGGATTACCTTCAAGGTTCGCCTGGTAGACCTTCGGGTGAGGTTGCCCGTCAGACAGTATGGCAAGGGAGTGGTTCTGCTGGATCGAATCGTAGCCTGCAATTCCGGCGGATATATATTTTCTGCCGCCACCGAATCCTGCAATCAAATGGTGGAGAATACCTCCGAAAATGATCACGTGGTCAGCCTCATCCGCTTCTTTCGTGATATAGAGTTCTGTACCGTGAACAGTCTTTCCTTTATATGTCAACCGGGAGGTGTCTTTATTCGCGGAATTCAAAATCTCCACACGGTCCGCTGTGCCGTCGCCCACAAGGCTGGCGTAGAGCAAAGAACCCTGACTTGAGTGCGTACCCAGAGCGATGATAATTTTGATGTTCTTCTCCGGGACACCCATCAATTTGAGCGTATCGAGTATCACAGGAACATAAAGATCACCTCTTGCCCAGAGTCTTGTGTTGTCAGGGCTGATTATGACTATTTTTTTGTTTTCGATTCCTGCAGGCGCGTGTTTTTTTATACCTTCACGTATAATAGCGGATACCTCATCAAAACTCATGGCCGGGATCTCAGGACCGGTCAGAAGTCCCATGATCTTTTCATCAGAAACTGTTACATCTATCTCTTTTGTTCCGTATTCAAGTTTTACGTTCATGGTTTTACTCCTTTTTAAGGTTTCTACTAATTCGAAGATCAGTCTTCATGAAACTTGAATTCAGGTTATTCTTGAATACAAGGTTGAGCATTATTGACCTGCCCGCACTCATTGTAACACCTTTAAGGTTAGTTACTCCACTATAGAATTATTGAGTAGAGTAGGCTACAGGCACCATGTGACCTCTCAGTCATCGGTTTCCAGGAATCAATCTGAGAAGCTGGTGGTGGTGAATTTACCTGTTATGGGGATGGCTCTTTGAGGTGGTATAATTATCTCTATTCCTTATATATCATATAGTTACAAGTAAATATCTGTGAGTCCCCAGGCAGCGCCGGGGGCTTACCGATTTAGTTACGCGAAAAAGAAAGTCCACAGAAGAATAATGGTAAAGATAATGCCCAGCCACAGGCTTGCAAGCCCGAACATGGAAGCGAAAATCTTCATTGAAATACAAGGGTGTTCGATCTTTAATTCATCGAGCCTGTTTTCATTTTTCAGCCTTTCATATTCAAGGCTTCTGAATCTCCTTAATTCCTCAAGTTTCTGTCTGCCCGTGAATATGATAGGATCCATGGGGAATTTTGTCGGAATGAGGTGTGTATTGAAAAAGTGGACTGTGAAAATAAACAGAGCTGCAAGAAGAGCCTCTTCTGAATGGACTATACTTGCTATATTTAATACCCAGCCCGGATAAATATATGATGCCGCCTCCGGCGCCCACAAGGTTATACCGGAACCTCCTATAATAAACATCCCCCAGAAAACAGCAAGAAAGTCGAATTTTTCCCAATAGGTCCACCTGCCGAACTGCGGCATGTCTCCTCTTCCAAAGAACCATTTCACCATGCCCTTGAACTGAGGCCAATCATTTTTGTTAGGCATAAGGGAATCTGGTCCAAAAAGTCTATCTATCCAGCCTCTCCATCCAGACCTACCGGAACCCTTCGAAAAGATGAAGCTAATACCACGCCAGATCGTATATAAAAAGAGTCCGATAAGGATAACCGCAGCAAACCTGTGATATAAGCCTGCTTTATGCGCGCCTCCCATAAAACTTATTAATGCTTTTGCCCAGGGAGTGCCGTGATATTTCAGCGGGAAGCCGGTAATAACCAGACCGAAAAATGAGATTATAAGCAGCATATGCATAATTCTTTCTTTTCCGGAAAACCGTTTTATCTCCTGAACAGCCTCCTCATGAGGCAGCGGTGATTCAGGTACTATGCCAAGTTTTTCGAGCTTGTATTTTTCCCAGTATACTTTCCTCCACCAAAGGAGAGTGTGCATCCAGAAAAAACTGAAGGTAATAAGCAATAAAAAAACCATGGATATAAAACTCCAGTAAAGCGAGGGATATCTGTTTTTATTTTTGTAGTCAGGGTGAGCTTTGAACTCAGCAAATCTCTGATGAAAACCGCTATGACATTTTCCGCAGTTTCTGACAAGATTTTTAGGATTAATAGTCGAATCAGGGTTATCAGGAGGCAGTATGTTATGATTGGTATGGCAATCGGCGCACCCGGCAACACGCGTCGGGTAGCCAAGGTCCTGTACCTTGCCGTGATATGTTTCCTCATAGTATTCTACTGTCTTATGAGACAGCTTATTTCTTTTCATCATCTCTGCGTCCGAATGGCATGAAATGCATTTTCTACTGTAAAACTCGCGTGCTTCCGCAGTATTTGTTTCAAGAGATGTATGATAAACCCTTGTATCATGAAGTCCATGACAATCGCTGCACACAGCCGAATCTTTATTACCTTTCATGGCTGCTGCCGAGTGGTCTGACGCGGCATAATCTTCATTTTCGTGACATTTGGTGCAATTCTTTACAATGGCAATCTTTGAATCTTTCTGCTGCTTCTTCTTCAGAGAATGAATTTCATAGTGACAATCCTGACATTTGAAGTCTTCGTAGAGATAGTGAAAATTTTTACTGTATTCTTTTTCAATCTCGTTATGACACTTTCCACAGGAAATAAGCAGAGGTTTCTCAATTTTTGAAATATGCTTGTCAATGCTTTGAAAAGGCCTGTGGCAACTTGTGCATCCATTTTCATTATGAACTGATTTATTAAATCCAATATTGAATTTGCTGTCGTTATGGCATTCCGTGCAGTCCATTTTTAAATTGGATGATTGTGCGTTAAGGAAACCCGGCAATAAAAAAAAGGAAAGGAGAATCCAAAAAATACCCTTTCCTGTCAATACGATCATCTGATTTTATCCTGTTTTTCTTTGTAAGCCATGCCGCTAAAAAGCCTTTGTACATTCCCAAAACCTTTACTAATCAGAAAAGAGGAGGCGATAAAGGATCTTTTCCCGTTTTCATCAACAACAATAATCGGCCGGTTTCCTGGGATAGCATGGAACTGCTTGTGCAACATATACATAGGTATATTTAATGCACCCTCTATATGTCCCTCTTTGAATAAAGACTCCGTACGGACATCAAGTATCAGAATGCCTTTTTTTTCTGTCATCATCTTCTGTAACTGGTTGAATTTTATGGACACTACAGGCGTTCTTCTGACCCGGTTCATTGTTTCAACCTCGTAGCCTGCGCTTTTCCACTCCGGCAAACCGCCTTTGAGAATGTAAATATCCTCATAACCCATTGTCACGGCTTTTTTATAAACCTCACCTGCTCTTACACAATTTTTCGATTCACAGTAAAAAACTATGGGCCTTTTTTTGTTTTTCAAAAGCAAAGGTGCATTCCTATCAAACTCCTCAAGAGATATGCAAATTGAGCCGGGTATTCTGTGATCCATGCACTCAATATAACTCATCGTATCGACAGTGAGGGCTTTGCTGTTTTTAATTAAAGACATGGTTTCTTCAGGGTCTGCGTATCTTGGATTATCGGCCTTTACTGATACGGCAACAAATGTAAAAATAAATATTATAGAGATCGCAAAAAGTATCGAACATTTGAAGGTCATGGTCTACCTTAGGTATTTTAAAGTCAGGCGCCTCTTTTGCAAGAGGCGCCTGAACAGGATTATTTATCCATTGGCACATTCGGGTCTGCTGCCCATTCCTGAGCTGATCCGTCGTATACCTTTGCATTGGCGTATCCTGAGAGGCTGTATGCCATAAACCAGCCAGGTGTGGCAAACATGCCAGTATCACAGTAAAAAATAATTGTTTTTGTTTTATCCGTCCCAATTACGGGGGCCATTATCTTTTCAATCTCATCTTTGCTTTTGTAAGTCTTGTCTTCATTCAGCAATGTTCCCCAGGGAAGGTTCTTTGCATTTTTTATGTGTCCTGCCCTTTCAACAAAAGTCTGCTTTTTATCACCGCTGTAAAAATCAGCGGGACGCACATCCACAATAATAGCCTTGTCAAGGTTTTTCATGACATAATCTTTGTTCACAAGAAGAGTCTTATCAAATTTTGGTGTAAATGGTTTTGCCTTGGGTTTTTTTTCCCATTTTTCAACTCCACCATTCAGAATTGCAACATCCTTGACTCCGGCATAAATGAGTGTCCATGCAACTCTTGCGGCGCTTACCAAATCAATCGGCGCAGCAACGGTTCCAGCTATAACAACAACCGAGTCCTGCCTTATCCCGGCATCTCCGATAAGATCTTTGAGATCATCATCGGATATCATTTCATTCAATATGTCTTTTTTCTTTGTGATCCATGATTTGGCCACTATGTTTATCGAATTCTGTATATGATTTTCCTTATAGTCTTCAGCCTTCCTGATATCGATGATCACCACCTTAGGATTTGAAATATTATTCGCGAGCCAGTCCGTTGAGACAACAGGCTCCACATTGGCAGAAAAAGCTGCAAGGGGGATAAAAAACAACATCAAAATAACAAGCATGAAACACTTCTTTAATACATTCTTCATCTGTACCTCCATTATTTAATTTTTAAAGCCTTCATATCAAATATCAAATTCTCGTTTGCCTTTGAGCCTTTTTCTATAAGCATCTCTCTGGTAAGAAAATCCTTCTTTTCCACATGACATACATCACAGGATCGTGTTCTTTCTGTCCTTTTCTTAATATTATGGACAGGTGTTGCTTTATAATCGGCAACATTGTCAAAACCTTCCATCTTTATGCCCGCTTTCAAGAAAGTATCTTTCACAATAGGTATTAATCTCAAGGTTGTAAGCGTTTTCTCATGCCTCTGGTCTTTGCCCAGCATAAAACCTGGTTTTGAAGTTGAACCTTTTCCCATATGGCAGTTGTAGCAATTTCTGTATTCACCCTGAGAATGACAGCCGTAGCAGCTCACCTTACCTTCATGTTTTGAATGCGCCAGTTTTACAGTTGCCTTTGCTTCACCTCCTGTTTTATGGCAATCTTTGCACTTCGGCCTTGCTTTTGTCTCATTCTTTGTCAAATACATATTTCCGTCGCCATGCAGTCCTTCTTTCTTATGGCAATCCATACATGTCATGCCCTTCTGGTAATGAACATCAACACCTCCGCCATATTCGCCGGTAAATTCAGGATAAACTCTTCCACCATGACAAAAGGCACAGGTCTTTGCCTCATCCTTTTTTACAAACTTGTGTCCTTCAATAAGACCGGCGCTTATCCCTTCCACAGATGGGGAGAGAACATGACAGTCACCGCATGACGCATGGCAACTTTTGCATGATGAACCAAAAACCTTGTTTTTGAAAACCGTTTCCTCCTTCTTTGAAAATCTCCTGGATATGCTGTGCTGAAATCCATGGACAGTATAGTGAAGTGATTTAGAATAGTTACCTGCAATTTCAGTATGACATTTTCCGCACACTTCGAGATTGGCAGAGGGTTTTTTCCTTATATCTTTATGTGCGCCTTCTTTTTCATTCGAATTTTCATTACCCATATGACAGGACTTGCAGCCATCACCAAAATGAGGGTCCTTACTCAACATGGTTTTATCTATCAAGTACCGCTTATAATAAGTTTCCGGCCTAACTGGCGGAGGAGCGCCTGCTCACCCGCCTCCTGCTTCCTCGCTTATCTTCGGAACAACCACAAGCGGTTTCAGCATCTTTTCGTCCGTATGGCATCTCACGCAACTTGATTCATTCCCGGAGACATTAAAAGCAGCAAATATAATAAAAAAACACAGGAAACATGCAACCCTTATCATTTTCTTACAAAGCCTATTTTTTTGTATGTTGGTATTTTCTGACTTCTGTTCCATAAAACCATTATATCACCCAATATATGATTATGGAGAAAAAAATCAAAGTCCGTATATGCCGGCATAAATTTCTTAAAAATATAACAGGGAGTTTACAAAAAATCCGTATCATCGGGGAAGATAGCCTTGGAATATTTGACTACAAATCACATTTCTCTATAAACCCTATCATATCATCCGGCATCGGTGCTTCAATAATAATAGGTGTACCCATGACAGGATGTATGAACTCTATTTTATATGCATGGAGAAGCGGCCTGTCGGCAATATGCTTCGCCTTCTTTCCGTACATTTCATCCCCTGCAACAGGATGGCCGATATGAGAGAGATGAACCCGTATCTGATGAGTTCTGCCGGTTTTCGGATATGCTTCAACATATGCAAAACCATCAAGTTGTTTTATTACTTTAAAAGACGTAGCCGCATCTCTTCCGCCTTCCTTGAGCACCGCCATTTTCTTCCTGTCAATAGGATGCCTGCCGATATTTCCCTCTATTGCACCTTCTTTGCAGTCCATTACACCTTCAACAATTGCCCTGTATGTTTTTCGTACAGTTCTTTTTTTAAAAAGTGCAGAGAGCATTTCCTGGGTCTTTGAGTCCTTTGCAACAATAATTACACCCGTCGTTCCTTTGTCAAGCCTATGGACAATACCTGGACGGGGGATTTTTGATTGGAGATTGTAACATATTGAATTCTGAGCACTTTGATGTATTATTTCTTGATCTTCAAATTCGAGATTCGAGATTCGAGATTCGAGATTTCTCTCCTCTCCCTGTCCAAGATATGCCAGTACAGCATTAACTAAAGTACCTTCTTTATGCCCGAATGAAGGGTGTACAACCATATCCTTTGGCTTATTTACTGCGAGAAAGTATTTATCTTCGTATAAAATTTCAAGAGGAATTGCCTGTGGGGTAAGGGTTAACGGTTCTTCTTCGGGGATTTCACCGTCAATTTCCATGAGGTTTTTTATCTTTATCGAAGGCTTTGGTGTTTTTCCGGCAATACGGACATAACCGCCTTCTATAATATCTTTAATTTTTGTTCTTGTAAGGGAAAGCTTTTCAGAAAGGAATACATCAAGCCTCTTGCCTTCTTCTTTACAGACGAAATGGAATTGATTTTTAGTCAATTAAGAACTCTGAATTTAAGGATACCGGGTTATACCCGAAGGACATTTTCAATGCCTTCAAGCAAAAGTGGTTCATCTTCTTTTAAAATTGTTCTCATATTTAAAAGAAACATGTCCTTTTCGATTCTGCCGATAATGGGAACGTCAATGTTTCTCAATCTTTCTTCAAACTTTTCAACACTCATGGTAAGTGGTTTTATTGCCATGCCAAAAGAGGGTATAAATACATCGGGAAGGCTTCCTCCCCCAACTTCAGAGGATATATCTATTAATGCAACAGAAAGTTTTTCAGACAAGCCTTTCATCTTCCTTACAAGTTGTTGAACCCTTCTTTTCAAAACATCTTTATCTTCGAATATCATTTTAAGTGTAGGTATCTCATGCTGCGCCGTAACTTCATCGAGGTATAGCAAGAGCGTGCTTTCAAGGGCGGCAAGAGTGAATTTATCGGGCCGCAGCATTCTTGTGATCGGGTTTGCCTTCAGTGCATCTATGTAAGACTTTTCTCCGAGTATAATTCCTGCCTGTGGAGCACCGAGCAGTTTATCTCCGCTGAAAGATATTATATCCCAGCCTTTTTTAAGTTCCTCGATTATGCACGGTTCATCATGCATTCCCAACGTTTTGAGTGGAAAGAGCATTCCGCTCCCTGCATCATAATATGCAGGCAGGTTATGTTTTTTGCTCAGCGATATTAATTCCTCACCTGTCGCCTCATGGACAAAACCTCTAATTTTGTAATTACTCGTATGAGCTTTCATGAGCATACCTGTGGACTCACTTATTGCATACTCGTAATCTTTTATGAATGTCCTGTTTGTCGAGCCTACTTCTCTTAAGATGGCGCCGCTTTTCTTCATTACATCAGGTATCCTGAAGGAACCGCCGATTTCAATAAGTTCCCCTCTTGAAATAACCACCTCTTTCCCTTCTGTAAATGTATTAAGGATAAGAAAAACCGCACCTGCATTATTGTTGACAACAAGGGCGCCTTCGGCGCCTGTAAGTTTTTGCAGGATAAATGTACAGTGTTCATACCGGTCACCACGGGAACCTGTCCGGAGATCGAATTCAAGGTTTGTGTAATGAGACGCCGCATTTATGACAGCTTCTATGGCAGATTTCGGGAGTAATGACCTGCCGAGATTGGTATGGATAATAACACCCGTGCCGTTTATAACCCTTTTCAACCTCGGACTTATTGAAATTTTTACCTGTTTTTCAGTAACCTCAATTATTTGATCTATCGAGGGAATCACATTACTTTTTCCTTCTTTTATAGAAGCCCTCAGATCATCGAGGCAGAAACGCAACGCATCTTTCGCAACGCTTTCCGGATATATTTTTACAAGCCTTTTCCATTCATCATGTTTAAGGATTTCGTCAACTTTAGGTATGCTTCTTAAAAGACTGTTCATGAATTCAAAACCTTTTTTTATTTATTTGTAACATACAAGAGGAATGTAATCAACGGATTTTCAAGCAATCCCGATTATGTTTATTGGGAATTTCGTAATCCGGAGAATGGACATCTCTCAAGTTCTATAAATTAGGTTTAAATCTTTATAAGAATAATAGCCCCTTAAGAATGTTCCAAATGTCTCTTGTACTCATGAATAACCTTCAGGAACTGTTCTCCATACATCTCAATCTTGCGCTGGCCTATTCCGGATACGTTTCTCATTTCTTCCAATGAATCAGGGAGGATTGCCACAAGTTCTTTCATGGTTTTATCGTGGAATATGACGTAGGGCGGGACAGATTGTGATCTGGCTATTTCCAGGCGCAACATGCGAAGTTCTTCCCAAAGTTTGTTCTGATATATTTCCGGGAGCATGGAATCCTTTTCTTTCTTAATGACTATCCTGCCTTTTTCTATGGCTAATTTTGCTTTGTTCTTTAAGGGAACCGGGTCTCTGCGTAATTCGAATGTCTTTTCGCCTCTCAGCACCGGCCTGCACGTAGGAGATAATTTGAAACCGCCTTTTCCACCGATATCAACTTTCAGCATTCCGGCAGCAACGAGTTGACGGAAGACGGATTTCCATTCGGTTTCAGTGAGTTCTTTGCCTATGCCGAATGTGGAGACCGTGTCATGGCCGAAATGGCGAATCCTCTCACTGTCCTTGCCGAGCAGTACATCGATAAGGTAAACAGTTCCGAACATCTGTCCCGTCCTGTAGACGCAGGACAACGCTTTCTGGGCAACCAGCGTTCCGTCCCATGTTTCGACCCTTCCTTCGCATACGTCGCAGTTCCCGCACGTTTCGGAACGCTCTTCCCCGAAATAATTCAATAGTACCTGTCTGCGGCATTTTGTTGTCTCACAGTAACCCAACATGGCCTCCATCTTGGTCCGCTGAATCAGTTTGAACTGTTCATCTCCCTCGGAGGCTTCGAGCATCTGTCTGAGAACAATTACATCTGCCAGACTGTAGATCATCCACGCATCGGCAGCTTCGCCGTCCCGGCCCGCGCGACCCGTTTCCTGGTAATAGCTCTCCAAAGTTTTCGGCAAATTGAGGTGGGCCACAAAACGGATATCAGGCTTATCAATGCCCATGCCGAAGGCTATGGTTGCAACCATGATTAACCCGTCATCCCGAAAAAACTGCCGCTGGTTTTTCAACCGGGTCTCCCGGTCAAGGCCCGCATGGTAGGGAAGAGCGGTCAGTCCTTTATCGGAAAGGAATTTAGCAATCTCCTCCACTTTCTTTCTAGTCATGCAATAAACAATGCCCGAGTGGCCGGGATGCTCGTCTTTAAGGAATTCAAGAAGTTGGGGCTTCTCTTTTTGCTTTGCTTCAACTCTGTAATGGACATTAGGACGGTCAAAGCTCGATATGAAATGTCGGGCATTTTCAAGACACAACTTTTCGACTATCTCTTTTCTGGTAATCTCGTCTGCCGTAGCGGTAAGGGCTATGCGCGGAACACGGGGAAACTGTTCGGGAAGGATGCTGAGTTTGAGATACTCCGGTCTAAAATCGTGTCCCCATTGAGAAACACAATGAGCCTCGTCTATGGCAAAGAGTGCAATATCCACCTGGCCGAGGAGCTGCATAAAGCTTTCAGTAACAAGCCTCTCCGGAGCAACGTAAAGGAGATCAAGTTCACCTGAAAGCATTTTCCCTGCAATCAATGATGCTTCATGATAATTTTGTGTGGAATTGAGAAAACCTGCTCTGACTCCAAGCTGAAGGATGCTGTCTACCTGGTCCTGCATTAATGAGATGAGAGGCGAAATGACGATGCATATTCCTTGGCGTATCATGCCGGGTATTTGATAGCAGATTGATTTCCCGCTCCCGGTGGGCATAAGAACAAAGGCGTCTTCGCCGGATACAAGACATTGTATAGCCTCTTCCTGATGTTCACGGAACGTATCGTATCCGAAGCAGGTGCGCAATACTTCTTTCGGTGATAACTTGTTGAATAATGGTTTCACTGGTTCAGTCATGGACAGATATTTTCCACAAAAATGTGTGAGCAATAAAGCAAAGTTAATATAGCCTGAAACGGGTGGCAAATGTCAATAAAGTAGTAACTGCCGAACCAACAAATTAATGCTGTCAAAAATATCAGGAAACTCTGGATATCCATTACGTTTGACATTAGGAAAGTCTTTTTGATATCATTTTTAAAAATACAAAACAGTAAATTTAAAAAACACAATGTTCAGGAAGTATCTGATGAAACACAAAGGAGGGGATTTATGAGAAACTTATATCATTTCATGGTACTTGTTTTAATTGTATCTCTAATTTTCATTGCGCACGCAACTGCCTCTGAACGCATAACTCCGAAAATAAGAAAATGCCTGAAAGAAAAGGAATGTAGATTTGTCGTCACAAACCCTTCAACTCCTGATCCGAAGATGAGTTTTCTCGTTCTTGACAAAGTATGGAAATCTTTTCATGATGGAGACAGAGACCACCTCAGAGAAATGCTCAATAAAAAAATCAGGGAAGCAAACGATAAACCTGAGAAATATGTCCGTGTATCCAAAAAATCGCCTTCATACGATGCTTTCTTAAATAATATTAAAAATATGAGGTCATATTCTGTGCTTATATCTTACAAAAAGTCACGTTCCGGAGATTTACAGCAGGACGAAGAAATTATGGTCAATTATTAATTCATCAAAAAGTCAAAAGAAAGGATAAGGGGTCGGATGTTTGACCCCTTATTCCATTTCTAAATCAAGGATGCAATGACTTACCCCGCTTCAGCTTGCGGGGCAATCAAGGCGGCAAGGAAGAGGCAACGTAGGCGTACAGCAATGGTACGTCGAGGAGACGATGACGAAGCCAACGATGATAGCGCCTTGATTTAGAAATGGAATTATTCTTTTGATAGGTATCTCCTACAAAACCATTCTTGCATCTACAGCAAAAACACGATCCTCAAATGCCATTAAAGGATTGAGATCTATTTCCTGAATAGCAGGCAATTCGCTGACCATCTGAGATATGCGCTGAATAATCTCAATAATTTTTTTCTCATCCACTCCTTTTTCTCCTCTTACACCTTTGAGCAGCGGGGCTGCGTTGAGCGAGGAAAGCATCTCTTTGGCTCCTGCAGTTGTGACAGGAGATAATTTAAAGGCCACATCTTTGAATATCTCAACATAAATGCCGCCGATACCGAACATAACCAGATGTCCGATGCCGTCCTCTGCCTTTGCCCCTATAATGAACTCCTTGCCACCAGGAATATATTTCTGTACAAAAAATTTCAAATCTTCGGCTTTAAACTTCTTTCGCATTTGTTCTACTACCGTTGAAACAGCATTGGCATTTTCCAGGTTCACGGCTACGCCGCCTTCATCGCTTTTTCTGATGATGGACTCCGAATCAGCTTTAACCACAACCGGAAATCCGATTTCAATAGCTGCTTTTTCCGCCTCCATAGCGTTATCAGCCATTCTCCAGTCGGCAACAGGTATGCCGTATACACCGAGAATCTCGTAAACATCCGATGCCGGCAGCACTTTGCGTCCCGAATATTTTGCTCTTTTCAGTATTTCCTCTGCTTTAGAACGTTTTACATCATCAAATAATTTTACTGCATCTTTTTCCCGTTTAGAAATCTGACCATACTTTGTTAATGCAATAAGCGCTCTGGCAGCGCCTCCTGGAGAACTGTAGCATGGAATACCTCCATCTTTCAAAATCCTGACGGTTTCCTTCCACTGTTTCTTGTCTGTCATGAGGTTGCAAACAATAGGTTTCTTTTGCATCTTGTTGACCTCAACAATTTCTCTTGCAATGCTTTCGTTATCAACAAAGAAAGGTGTGACAAAATTTATATATACACTATCTATCCCGCTGTCATCCATAAGCGCATCCAACGCAGCCCTGAAATGCCCTCCATTGGCAGTGGCAAGAACATCAATCGGATTACGGATTGACGATTCCGGTAACAACCTTTCTTTCAGGAATGCTAAGGTTTTATCAGAAAGCGCCGGTATTGTGAGGCCGCCGCCTGCAAGGACATCTGTAGCAATTACTGCAGGTCCGCCTGTATTTGTAAGAAGCCCTACCCGTCCACCTTTTGGTACAGGCTGTGTTGCAAATACAAAGGCCGCTTCGCAGAGCTCTGTTTCATCACGAAAACTAAGAATTCCTGTTTTTTCAAAAATGAGATCCGTTGTGACATCACGCTTTGCAAGACCGCCGGTATGAGAAGCAGCCGCTTTTGCACCTTCTTCCGTACGCCCAGCTTTCATGGCAAGGATAGGTTTCTTTGCCGCAACCTCCTGTGCAACTTCTAAAAACGCCTTCGGTTCACGGAGGCCCTCAAAGTAAAGCACAATTACCCGTGTTCCAACATCATTACCATAGTATCTGATGATCTCAGGGATAGAAACATCACAGGCATTTCCGTTGGATGCGTACATTCTTGTTCCTACACCCATTTCGGCAAAAGTCTGGTGAATCAGCTCCGCAACACCTCCGCTTAAAGCCACAATCGAGATTGCTCCTACATCCGGTTTTGTAAATGTAAAGTTACAGTAGGCTCTTGCTTCAGGGTCTGTATTGATTATCCCCTGGCAGTTAGGTCCGAATATCCTTATTCCGTTTTTTCTCGCCCTTTCAATACAGTCTTCCTCAATGGCCGCCCCTACAGGGCCGATCTCTGTAAAACCTCCACTGTTTAGTATGACAAATTTTACACCTTTGCTGCCGCAATCATCAATGGCCTGCGGTACAGCCGGAGCTGCTATTGCCATATGTACAACATCAACCTCAGTCGGAACATCAAGAATTGATTTGTATGCCTTAACACCCCAGATTTCATCTAATTTCGGATTTATCGGATAAATTTGCCCTTTAAAACCAAAATCCAAAAGATTTTTAATGATTCTGTTGCCTAGGTTAAGTTCCTTTCCCGAAGCACCTACAACAGCTACTGAATTTGGTCTGAACAATGCATCTAACATGATTTTCTCTCCTTTTGTTTTTCTGATTTTATTGCCTTTATATACATTTTGATATCCTCATTGTTTATCAAGATAACCTCTCTCCATATGTCTTTTCGCAACAACAAAAAAGGCCCTGTACGGTTAAACATCCGCACAGGGCCTTTTAAAATACAGTGCTACAGGCTATGGCGGACCTTTACAATAGCAATAGCAGTAGCAATAAGTTTCAGTTTCAGGGTGCTTATCTTTTAATGTCATAAAAAACTCCATATTATGTCTTCTACCCTATCCCTATTTTCTGTTCAAACAGCATAAAAAAAGCCGCAGGCTTTACTGCCTGCGGCTTTTTATCGTAAAATATCCGATCAATATGCAGGCAGATTTCTCCCCTCGTTATAATAAAAGTAATAAAAATTAGCCTGCGATAATTGATTATGTTTCATTTTCCATCCAGTATAATTAATAATGCATTAATTTTATTAGATTCTATTTCTTTTGTCAAGAAGATTTATTTTTTTAAATGAAAATGTGCGAAAGATATGAATAATTGACAAATTCATTAAAGCTGCAGTATGTTTTTTACACAATCTATTCTGCAAAAAGGACATTCATAAGAGATTGTCCGGGAGAGCTATGATGAAGAAGACCCTTCAGAAGCTTCTTTGGACGTTAAGCAATAACGTGTCTGACATCTCTTTTGCCGTCAGATACTGGGACGGTAAAACTGAAGCATTCGGAAACGGAATACCTGCCTTTACGCTCATATTCAACCGAAAAGAATCTGTCAGGAACATATTCAGCAAAGGTACACTTGGTTTTGGGGAAGAATATGTGGCCGGTAATATTGACGTTGACGGCGATTTTTATCAGCTTATCCGTATCGGTACAGACCCGCATTTTCAGAATATAAAGCTATCGCCTGCAACAAAAACTGCCGTCTTGCTCCAGCATCTGAAGTCCCTTAATACCGTCAAAAGGTCATCTAAAAATATCGCCCATCATTATGACATGGGAAACAACTTCTATCAGCAATACCTTGATGAAAGCATGACATATTCCTGTGCCTATTTCAGGACTGAAAAAGACACCCTCGAACAGGCACAAGAACAAAAATACGAGCATATCTGCAGAAAGCTTCAGCTTAAGGAAGGAGAGAGCCTTATCGATATCGGATGCGGATGGGGCGGCATGCTTATTTACGCAGCCCGTCACTATGGTGTAAATGGCCTGGGATGTACTCTTTCCGTCCATCAGACTGAATATGCAAAAGCAAAGATAGCCCAGGAAGGATTGGAAAAACATATTTCAATTCTCCGTGAAGACTATCGGAATATTGAAGGTCAATTTGATAAGTTTGTTTCAATCGGTATGTTTGAGCATGTCGGAAAAAGTTTTATCCCCACGTTTATTGATAAAGCAAGAGCGCTGTTGAAACCTGGCGGCATTGGTCTTCTTCATACTATAGGTAAAGAAAATGATACTGCCGAAGACCCATGGACATTGAAATATATCTTCCCCGGGGGCTATATTCCGATACTATATCATGTAATCAGAATCATGGGAAAAAAAGGTCTGGTTCATGTTGATATAGAAAACCTCCGCCTGCACTACGCAATAACTCTCGACACATGGGCAAAAAGGTTTGAAGCAAATGCAAAAGAAATCGAAAAAATGTTTGACCAACAGCTTGTCCGTATGTGGCGTATGTTTCTGTACGGCAGTTCTGCTGCGTTCCGCTGGGGTTGTATAAGGTTATATCAGATACTTTTTACCAACGGCCTTAATAATGAGCTGCCTATGACGAGGGAACATCTCTACCATTAACAAGTATGAGATTGGGTAATAGTTTTCAGGACATTACTCAAAAGTAAAAATAAATCAATCGTTTTTCTTGATTTATTCTTCTTCAACCTATAAATTAGAATTCATTGAGGAGACCTTCGGATGCCGATATTCATAAACGTACCTTATAAAATGGTTGAAGCAAACATCAAAAGGATTGTTGAATTCAATATGGGCATTGAAATATACGCAAACAACGATGTGGTTGATGACCTTGATATGGAGGGCGTCCGGGAACTGAGCAAGATCCTCCAGGATAGCGGCATTGTCTGTACTGTCCATGCCCCTTACATGGATTTGAGCCCGGGCGGTTTTGATAAAACAATTAAGGCAATATCAAGGGATAAGATTAAAAAATCCGTTGAAATGGCAAACACGCTCCATGCAAAATGTATTGTCTGTCACCCCGGCTATGACAAATGGCGTTTTGGTGACAACGAACAACTGTGGTTCGACAGTAGCATTGAAACATGGACGGAGATATTGAAAGAAGCGGATGATGGGCTTATTGTAGCCCTTGAAAACATTTTCGAAGAAACCCCTTCAACCTTTATTGCCCTCTTTCACCATTTCAAGGATAAGAATCTCTTCTTTTGTTTTGATTCAGGCCATTTCAACCTCTTCACCACAGTGTCCCTTGAGAGGTGGCTGACTCCACTCAAAGACCGCATCAGGGAGATGCACCTGCACGACAATCATGGAAGCACCGACGAACACCTCCCTATAGGAAGGGGAACATTTCCTTTCCGTGAGTTAAAAGCCTTTTTGAGTCAGGCTAACGGGAATATCATCTATACCGCTGAGATAGCCAGCGAATCGCATGTTGCTGAAAGCATTAAAAATGCAAAGGAGTTTTTAACTTAAATATGGCACATAGAATAGAAGTGACATACCGGGAGGGCGTTAGGGATGTTCCGGGCGAGAAGTTAAAGAAAAGGATAAAAACAGACCTCGGAATTGACGTTATTGATGCAGGCGTGGTGGATATATACACAATTGACGCTGATCTGGATGCCGGCATTATAGAAACACTGAAGACCGATGTCTTTGTGGACCCTGTTATCCAGAAGGGGTACATTGATGAGCCTGCACCTGTTTCCGGCGACTGGATTATCGAAGTAGGCTTCAAACCCGGGGTTACCGACAATGTGGGCAGGACTGCAAAAGAGGTTATTGAGGCTCTTTCGGGGCATAAATTCAAAGAAAACGAGGGCGTCTTTACCTCGCGCCTATATTCACTCAAGGGCGAGCTCGATGAAAAGCATGTTGTAACCATTGCCGAAGGAATGCTTGCCAACACAGTCATAAACAGGTATGCATACAAAAACTCCGCCCAATACCAGAGCGATAAGGGCATGGGCATATATATCCCGAAGGTCAGGGTTGAGCATGAACCTGCCGTTGAGACTTTCGACCTGTCCGCAGGCATCGAAGAGATGATGAAAATAAACAGAGCGAGGACATGGGCGCTTTCTCCTGATGAACTTGCCATTATACAAAGATATTTCCTCCAGAAAAAAGTCATTGAAGAGCGAAAAGCAATAGGACTCACTGCACCTACCGATGTAGAAATGGAAGCTATTGCCCAGACATGGTCTGAACACTGCAAGCACAAGATATTTAATGCGCAGATAGAATATGAAGAAGACGGCAATGTTGAGACAATCGACAGCCTTTTTAAAACCTATATTATGGGCTCTACTGAAATGATACGACAAAAGAAGGGTAAAAAAGATTTTTGTCTATCCGTATTTAAGGACAATGCCGGGGTTATACGTTTCAACAGGAAGTATAACCTTGCCTATAAAGTGGAAACACACAATACTCCCTCAGCTCTTGACCCTTACGGAGGGGCGCTGACCGGGATAGTAGGCGTTAACAGAGACCCCTTCGGCACAGGGAAAGGAGCAAAGCTCATATTCAATACGGATATATTTTGTTTTGCTTATCCTGATTATAAAGGCACGATACCGCCAAGGCTCCTGCACCCGAAGAGAGTCCTTGAGGGCGTACGCGAGGGTGTTGAACATGGTGGAAATAAAAGCGGTATACCTACAGTAAACGGCTCCCTTGTCTTTGATGAGGGATATCTCGGCAAGCCTCTTGTTTATTGCGGCACATGCGGAATCATGCCTCGAACAATAAATGGAGAACCGAGTTATATCAAAAAAGCAGTAAAGGGCGACGCCATCATCATGGTAGGCGGGAGGATAGGTAAGGACGGGATTCACGGTGCCACATTCTCATCTGAAGAACTATCCGAAGCATCACCCACAAGCGCAGTTCAAATCGGCGACCCCATCACCCAGAAGAGAATGACCGATTTTCTTCTCATTGCACGAGATATGGACTTATATACTTCCATTACCGATAACGGTGCAGGCGGACTTTCCTCTTCTATTGGCGAAATGGCAGAAGACACCAACGGATGCATAGTACATATCGACAAGGCGCCCCTCAAGTACCATGGGCTTTCCCCATGGGAGATACTTCTTTCGGAAGCGCAGGAGAGAATGACCGTTGCGGTAAATCCTGAGAAGCTTGCCACATTTATGGAACTTTCCGAAAAGATGAATGTAGAATCGACCATACTCGGTGAATTCACCGATTCAGGTAAATTCCATATACTCTACAATGGAAAAACAGTTGCTTATATTGGCATGGAGTTCCTCCATAAAGGTCTCCCGAAGATGATTCTCCCGGCAAAGTGGGAAAGGAAAATCAACGATGAGGAACCTTTGGATGAACCTGAGAACTACGGCAACATCTTACTGTCAATGCTTAAACGTTGGAACATATGCAGCAAAGAATATGTTGTACGGCAATATGACCACGAAGTACAGGGGGGAAGCGTAATCAAGCCTCTTACCGGGAAATACAATAACGGCCCCAGCGATGCAGGGGTAGTGAGGCCTGACCTTGAGAGTATGGAAGGAATCGTAGTAAGCCACGGGATATGCCCTAAATACAGCAAATTTGATACCTATCACATGGTTGCCTGCGCAATTGACGAAGCAATTCGGAACAATATTGCAACAGGAGGCTCTCTGAACAGAATGGCTCTCCTCGATAATTTCTGCTGGTCAGACCCGGTTAAATCTGATAGAAATCCTGAAGGCTCATATAAGCTTGCCCAGCTCGTCAGGGCAAACAGAGCGCTCTACGATTATACAACACTCTTCGGCACTCCCTGTATATCAGGGAAAGACAGCATGAAGAATGATTACATGTTCAATGACATAAAGATTTCCATTCCTCAGACAGTTCTCATATCTGCCATTTCAGTGATTAATGATATGAGAAAGTCTGTTTCAATGGACTTCAAGGAAGACGGCGATCTGATCGTTGCGGTTGGGAAAACTTATGCTGAAATGGGCGGCTCGGAATATTTCTCTCTTTGCGGACGTCACGGCAATATCCCGCCCAAAGTGCGCGGACAGGATGCAAAGAAGCTATTCAAAGGCCTGGAAAAGTCGATACAAACCGGCATTATAAAATCCTGCCATGATATCTCCGACGGCGGGATCGGGTGTGCCCTTGCAGAAAGCGCCTTTGCAGGCGGGCTTGGTGTTGAAGTCGATCTTTCTTTTGTACCTGCAACCGGAATATTCAGGGACGATTTTTTGCTTTTCTCAGAGTCTCAAAGCAGATTTATTCTGTCAATCAGCGAAGGTGACCTTGAGAAACTTGAAGTACTGTTACGGTCAATACCATTCGGCGTTATCGGAAAGGTCAGAAGCGACGAAAAGTTCCTGATACGCGGGATAAACCACAATACAATAATAGATACAAACATCAACCTTTTAAGGAACGCCTGGCAGTCGCCGTTTAAAGAGCAGTTTGACAACTGATCCTGTGACACTTTTCATATTCTGATTATTTTTTTCGTTCTCGTGGACGGACAATGGCATGGAGTGAGAAGATACAGGCGCAATGGTTCACAGAATGAATATATACAAGCTTTTACAAAGAGAAAACAGGGGAGAGAAAAAAAGAAATGAAAATGATAAAATTTGCCCCCTTGTTTATCCCGGATTCACATAAGCGCATATGTGAATCCGGGTTGAGTGGGCAGCGGCATGTCGGGGATTTTGCAGATGTGGATGGGCTGTGAGATTTGCAGGCCGCAGACGTACTCAATGTACGTCGGAGGATCGCAAGGCGAAGCAGACCGCCGCAGATCAATATCCCCGAACATGCCACTGACCGTCCAGGAGAAAAGAACTAAAAATACTCAAGAAACAAAACAAAAAAACATAAAGGCCAGCCATTGGAAACGAACAAATATTGCTGGTCGGCATTCAAATTAAGGGATGACCCAGGATGCGTCCATTCGATTATCTTTCCAATGAAATTTAGCCCGGATGTGCCCTGTCAATTTCAACAGCAGCCAGTCCATTTCATCGAATCGGCAGACAATGGCAGCAAAGTTTTTACGGGCCATTGAACTGTCAAGCAATTTAGGCGCTTTATCCCGGAGAAAATCCGGGAGACCCGAAGTGGGTTTTCCCGTAGGTGAACCCGGCGAGATTTCGGCGCAGTAGTTGATTCTATGGGGCAGGCGTACCTTTTCCCATTGTGATTCAGCAGTGTTATCGTCGGTATGAACCGAAGCGGTTCCGGAAAGGCGCAGCTGCAGCCACTTTTTAGGATTATAGAACAGCCAGCTTACATTTGGATTATTTTGGATCTGTAAAACCTTGGAACCTCGGGCATCGCAGTGACATACCAATGTCCGGTCTTTTTCTGAAAACTCCCTCAGGATAACGATCCGCGCCTGAGGTTCATTGTCATCTATGGTGGTAAGGGTTGAGTAGTGAAACGGACTCTTGAAGTTTCGAACGCCGTCATGGAGAAATTTCCAGCTTAATTCGAGAACATCGTCCAGTGTTGAGATGTTTTCCTTTTTCCTGAAGATCATATACGCTCCCGAGAAGTAATTGACTTTTTATTATATCATTATAAGCAGAAGCCGTACATAATGAGAAAAGCTTGTTCACCCCAGTTCCTGCAAAGTTGCACGTTGAAGAATTTCGTCATTCAATGATAACAGAGAGAAATAACTTACAATGAAGAAATTTAAGTTAAAAAGACATTTTTTCTGTAATGTTGACAATAAAATCAACTATAATAACATTTCGATTATAGATTTTTTGCAAAAATGCGATTAGTTATACTGAGAGAATATTGATGCATAAATAGCAAAGCATTGTCATAGTATAGATATTTTGTTCAAAATGTATTGGTTTTTATGTCGGCATCAGCATCATATTGAAACTTCCGATAAGTATTTTGGCCGACAGTATGGGAGATTGAATGAAAAATCATAAAATTGTTACAATCGGTGGCGGCAGTGGTCAATATATATTGCTTTCCGGTTTAAGGGATCTTGATGATTTTGATATTAAGGCTGTGGTTTCCATGGTGGACAGCGGGGGAAGCACTGGGAGACTTCGCGATGAATATGGTGTTTTGCCTCCAGGCGATATACTTAAATGCGTATTAGCATTATCACCCCATCGCGATACGGCGAGGCAGATATTCCAATCCCGATTTCAGACTCATGAAAGGCTCAAGGGGCATAACGCTGGGAATATGCTCCTGACCATACTTTCACAGTATGCGGGGAGTTTTCCGGCAGGAGTAGAAGCATTGTGCGAAGTGCTGGAAACCAGAGGCACGGTGTATCCGGTTACTGTCAAAAAAGCTACTTTAGTTGCCGAACTTACTGATGGAATGAAGTTATTCGGAGAATCCGCGATTGATATGCCCCGCGGGCAACAACGTGAGAAAATAAAAAATGTTTTTCTGGTTCCCCACCACAGTGACAGCATCGAAGTTTATCCTCCGGTAATACAGACAATCGAGACAGCGGACTATCTGATAATAGGACCGGGAGATCTATATACAAGTATAATTCCAAATCTTTTGGTTTCAGGCGTCAGAGAATCTATACAGAAAACTCACGCAAAAATCATTTATATAATTAATATTATGACAAAATATGGTGAAACTGATTCTTTTTCAGCTGGTGATTTTATCCTACATACAGAACATTATCTTGGCAGAGCTATCGATATAGTGCTTATCAATCAAAAACAACCGTCTGAAAACATACTGCAAAGTTATGCGGCGCAAAAAGCATATCCTGTTGACCCATTTCTGCAGGAATATCAAAAAACCGACAAATTGATTTTGGAAGAAGATTTTCTGGATGAATCAGGCGGAATTGTCAGGCATGATCCACAGAAATTATCTTCCTGTTTACAGAAAACAATTAAAAGTTTTACCTAATGGCACAAAAGGGTAATGGGGATATGTCCCTGCTCGTGCCATACTATTGATTAATAAGACCTTTGCATAATCCCGGCTTCCCGGTTTTTCCATCTTTACAATCATTTTTTATGGTTTTTGACGTTTCATCAGGTAGCTGAATGAGCCTCCACTTTTGGTCTCCCGCTTCCCCTCCCCCTTCTTTAGGGGGGGG